>JBATKC010000020.1:0-1970 GCA_049669065.1 Gammaproteobacteria bacterium | reverse complement strand
GGGCTGGTGGGCGCCGAACCTGCCGCGGGCCGCCGGCGGTCGCGGCGCCGATCTGGTCGAGCTGGGACTGTGGTCGGAGGAGCTCGGTCGATCGCCTCTCGGTCACTACGTATTCGGCTGCCAGGCGCCGGATGCCGGTAACGCCGAACTGCTGCTGCTCCACGGTAGCGAGGCGCAGAAGATCCGCTATCTGGAGCCGCTGGCGGGCGGACGGACGCGCAGCTGTTTTTGCATGACCGAACCGGAGTTCGCCGGCTCCAACCCGGTGCAGATGGGGACCCGTGCGGTCCGCGACGGCGATGACTACGTGATCGACGGCCACAAGTGGTTTGCGACCGCCGCCGACGGCGCCACATTCGCCATCGTCATGGCGGTGACCGAGGCCGAGGCTTCCCGCTATGAGCGCGCCAGCATGATCCTGGTGGACTGCGACAATCCGGGCTTCCGTTTGCTGCGCAATATCCCGGTGATGGGACACGCGGGTCACGGCTATTTCAGTCACGGCGAAGTGCGCTTTGAGCAGTGTCGCGTGCCGGCGTCAAATCTGCTCGGTCAGCCCGGCGCGGGCTTTGTCATGGCTCAGGAACGGCTGGGTCCTGGTCGCATCCATCACTGCATGCGTTGGCTTGGCATCTGTCACCGGGCGCTGGAGATGATGTGCGATTACGCGCTGGACCGTGAACTGGCGCCGGAGCGTCCGCTGGCATCACAGCAGATCGTGCAGGCATGGATCGCGGAATCCAGCGCCGAGCTCCATGCCGCCAGAGCGCTGGTGCTGGAGGCGGCCTGGCGGATCGAGAAACACGGCTTCAAGTCAGCCCGTGACCATATCTCAATGATCAAGTTTCTCACCGCCAACACGCTGCAACGTATCGTCGATCGCGCTATCCAGGTCCACGGGGCGCTCGGCGTCACCGATGACACGGTGCTGGCATTCTGGTTCCGGGAGGAGCGCGCGGCGCGTATCTATGATGGCCCGGATGAAGTGCACAAGCTGTCTCTCGCCCGGCATCTGCTCAAAGCGCGGCAGGGACGGAGCTGAGGCTTGGCAGCGCCGGAGGAAACGGCCCGGCCGCGGCCGGGTGAGGAGCTGGATCCGGTTCGGGTACGGGATTTCCTCGCTCGGGCATTGCCGGAGTTCTCCGGCCAGCCCGAAATACGACAATTCCCTGGCGGCGCCTCCAATCTGACCTATCTGATCAGGATCGGCGACCAGGAGCTGGTGCTGCGTCGTCCACCCTTTGGCACCAAGGCCCGCAGCGCCCACGACATGGGACGGGAATACCAGGTGCTGAGCCGTCTGCACAGCGTATTCCGCTACAGCCCGCGGCCGCTGGCGCTATGCGAGGACCCGACGGTACTCGGCGAGCCCTTCTATGTGATGGAGCGGCTGAGCGGGGCCATACTGCGGCGCGATCTGCCGACCGGGCTGACGCTGACTCCAGATGCCGCCCGCGCGTTGTGCGAAAACCTGGTCGATGTCCAGCTGGAACTGCACCAGGTCGACTATGACAAGGCAGGACTCGCAGATCTGGGTCGTCCGCAAGGCTATGTAGAGCGGCAGGTTGGCGGCTGGAGCAAACGCTATCGCGCGGCGCGCACCGACGACGTGCCCGACGACGAGGCGTTGATGGCGTGGCTGGCCGACAACATGCCGCAAGAAACCCCTGGCGCGGCCATCATCCACAACGACTACAAGTTCGATAACGTGGTGCTGGAAGACCGCGGCGATGGCTTGCGCATCCATGGCGTGCTGGACTGGGAGATGGCCACGCTCGGTGATCCGCTGATGGATCTGGGTTGCTCGCTGGCCTACTGGATCGAGGCGGAGGATCCGGCGCCGCTGCAGTCGGCGCGCATGATGCCGACCCATCTCCCGGGGATGATGCGACGGCGCGAGATCGTGGACTATTACATGGCGCGATCCGGGCACGATCCCGGCCGTTTCGATTTTTATTACGCCTTTGGTC
>JBATKC010000019.1:0-7239 GCA_049669065.1 Gammaproteobacteria bacterium | reverse complement strand
CGTGTGGGGGGCGCGGTTGGCGGCGTGGCCGGCGCGGTCGCCGGTCGTGAGGTCGAGAAAGCCGCAACCGCCGAAGATGGCTTCGAGATCACCGTCGATATGGATCGGGGCGGCACCCTGCTGATCGTGCAATCGGCCGACGTTGCCTTCGCCGCCGGTGAACGGGTGCGGGTGTTGCGCGGCCGGGGCGACGAGGCGCGGGTGCTGAAGATGCCCTGAATCGGCGCCGCGCCGATATAATGGCGCCCCGCCGAGGGACGCTGATGCCGACATTACTCGTAATCGATTCCAGCCCGATGACCGAATCCGCCGTGACCCGGCGGCTGACCCGGCGGTTCGTTGCGCTCTGGCAGCAGCGTTTTGCCGACGGCGACGTGATCTTCCGCGACCTGGGCGCCAACCCGCCGCCCCACCCGGATGCGCTCACCCTGACCGCCTTTAACAAACCGGAACCGGTACGCACCGAGATCGAGCGCGAGGCCGTGCGCCATTCGGATCGACTGGTCGACGAGCTGCTGGCAGCCGATCATGTCGTCCTCGGTTCACCGATGTACAACTTCACCGTGACCTCTGGCCTCAAGGCCTGGATCGATCTGGTGGGGCGGGCCGGCCGCACCTTTGACTACAGACCGACCGGACCGGTCGGCCTGTTATGCAACAAACAGGTATTTGTGGTCACCGCGAGAGGGGGCTTCTACGCCGGCGATTCGCCCGAGGCCGCGATGGATTTCCAGGAGAGCTATCTCCGGGCCTACTTCAATTTCCTCGGTATCGACGACGTGCGCTTTATCCACGCCGAGGGGCAGGGCATAGACGGCGAAACCGCCCGGGCCGGCGAGGCGAGGGCGGGACGTCATCTGCGCGCTTTGTTTGCCGGCGGTGAAGTGCGTCTGGTTGCCTGAGGGTCTGCCGGATCCACCGATGCAGCACCGGATCGGGACCCCGGTGGATTCCGGTCTGACACAAAAAAGCCCGGCCTCATCCGCGACCGGGCTTTTCTTTGCCAGAGATTGGGCGCGGCATCAGTCCGCGCCCAACACTTGCCGGATCAGAGTGCCTCGCAGCTACCCAGCACCGTGTACACTTTTTCCAGCCCGCTGACCGACAGAGACATCCTGCCGTTCTGGGTCACCGATAAGCTCCACGCATAGCCGTCGGGAGACAACTCGGTGGATTCCACCACGCCATGCAGCAGCAGTTGTTTGTCCATCTGCTTCTGGCCATCGATCGACTGGAAGCCGTAACTGCCGTCATAGCGACGGAAGGCGATCTTCTTGTCGTCAAGATCGAGTTTGATAAAAGTCGGCGTATTGGCTTCGGCCGGTGACACCTCGTTGCAGCCGTCAGCAATCGTGCACAGGTTGATCTCGACCGGCGCGCAGATCAGTTCTTTTGGCAGCTTGTCCGCGGCGGAGGCCGGCATGGCGCCGGTCCCCAGGGCGATGGCTGCCACAAATATTGAAGAGTATTTCATCGCAGCCGCTCCTAGTTAACGGTATAACCGCGGCCCTGCAGGCACGCCGCGTAATTACGATTGTAGTTGTTACGTTGTTGTTGATATTGCGCAGCCTGCTGTTGCTCCCACTGTTCCTGGGCCTGCTCGTTGCGCTTGGTGTCACCGTGTTTGCGGACCCCGCCGATCAGTCCACCGGCGGCGGCACCATAGGCCGCGCCATGGCCCCAGTTGCCACCCGAGATGCCGCCAATCAGGGTGCCGAGCACCGCGCCCCCGACGGCCCCGCGACCGACGCTGGCGCCAGAATCAGTCTGCGGCGGCGGTGGCGCCGTAGCGGTGGGCGGGGCCATGGGATCAAAGCCGGACTGACCCTTGGCCCATCCATAGCACTCATATTTGTCCTTCTCCATCTGGTCCGCGCTCTGGCCCTTGGCGGGGTAGACCACGACCTCCTGGGCCATTGCGGCGGAGGCGGCCAGCATGATACCTGCTGTGAAGGCCATGATTTTCTGCGATCTCATCAGTCTTGTTCTCCGATTGTGTTGTTTCTCGGCCCGGTGTGCGGCGCGGCGGGCTAATGGTCTGTCCGGTTCAGGTTTTCCGGGGCGACCAATGATCCCCGACCCAGACTCGTAGCGGGTTTCGATACGCGGCTTGCGCTGTCAGGACGTGTCGGTCCCGAACAGAACTAGTACACCATGCCCGCCACGGTCTCTTCAAGCGCTATTGATCATTTATCAGCGGCTTTGTTCCTGGCATCGTCGCTCGCCGCATTTATGCGCTCCGCGAGGTAACGACCCATGTCCTGCTCAGGCAGGATTACCTGGATATCGCCGAGCTTGCGCAGGATACGCGCGTGCTCATGATCCGTGCCGCGGGCGATGATACGGGGTGCGCCCAGCTCCACGGCGTGCATGGCGGCTATGATATTCCTGAGCGGCTCGTCACCCATTGCCACGATCAGCGCGGTGCAGTCACCGATGTTGGCGGCACCGAGGACCTCCCGATCGGTCGCGTCGGCCACCAGCGCTTCGTCGAGGAATTCTTCAAGATCCTTTACCGCATCTTCGTCGATGTCGATACCCACCACTTTATGGCCTTTTTCGGCGAGTCCGCGCGCGAGCGAAGCGCCAAATCGGCCAAGCCCGAGCAGGATGAAGCGTAATTTTTTAGCCAATCTGCAGATCTCCTTCCGGGTATTTTATATCGGGGCCGTGTTCACGCGGCGTCAGCAATACCACCAGCGCTAACGGCCCGATGCGGCCGATAAACATCATCATCACGATTACCATGCGTGACGGCTCGCTGAGATCCGTGGTGATGCCGGTGGACAGGCCTACGGTAGCAAACGCCGAAACCGTCTCGAACAACACCTCGATAAACAGCGGACCGGCCTCGGCGTAGGGGAGACGGCTGTCCTCAAAAAAAAGAACCAGACCGGTGGCCACGGTCACCAGCGCGGCGCCGACGATGAGTACCACGGTGGCGACCGCCACGGCCCGACCCGGGATACCGTGGCCGAAGGCGGCGGCCTGGTGTCGACCGCGCAGCCGGCTCAGGCCATACAGGAACAGTGCGCTGACCGTGGTCACCTTGATTCCGCCCGCCGTCGAACTGGGGCCGGCACCGATAAACATCAGCAATGCGAGCATAAACAAGGTGAGGGTGCTCAAGCCGGCGGTCGAGATGACACTGAAGCCCGCGGTGCGGGCCGTCGCGCTCTCGAACAAAGCCGCGACCGAGGCCTGCGCGAGGCCCAGGTCTGCCATCGCCCCATGGCGCTCGATCAGCAGAAACATCGCTGCGCCCAGCAGCAGCAGGATCAGCGAGGCGGTGAGCATCAGACGGCTGTGGAAGCTGAGATCCCGCCAGCCGAAAAACGGCCAGCGATGACGCAGATTGGTAAACAGATCCACCAGTACCGGGTAGCCGAGACCGCCGAGGATCAGCAACAAGGCAATCGGCATCGTGACCCAGTTCTGGCCGGACCAGGGCTGCAGGCT
Source organism: Gammaproteobacteria bacterium (assembly GCA_049669065.1). Classification (GTDB taxonomy): domain Bacteria; phylum Pseudomonadota; class Gammaproteobacteria; order Steroidobacterales; family XN24; genus CAMYOC01. The sequence goes on along the minus strand of JBATKC010000019.1, from coordinate 3,780 downwards.
CTCCGGCGCAAGGGTCAGACCGGCATTGCAGAATGCCGATACCGCATGAAACAGCGCCCACCATGCTATCTCCACCACCGGCCCTTCGCCCCAGCGGGCGATGAGCAAGGTGACGAATCCGATCGCTTCAAGGGTCAGCGCCACCCGCACTACGCCTCGGAGCAGCACACGCAGATCGGCGCGCAGATCGCTGCCGACTGCCTGTTCAGCAGCAGCAAGATGACGCAGGGTCTGATGGCCGATGATGCTGACCAGGAAGAGCGTGGCGAGGGTCATGATGCCGATGCCGCCGAGCTGGATCAGCACCAGCAGCACGATCTGCCCGGCCAGCGAGAACTCGGCCACCTCTCGCACCACCAGACCGGTCACGCAGGCCGCACTGGTGGCCATGAACAGCGCATCGCTGATGCTGATCGCGGCCAGCTCCGGTCGCCGACACAGCGGGAGCATCAGCAACCCGGTCCCGGCGAGGATCAGCAGCAGATACCAGGCGAACAGCGCGCGGGCTGGATAGACGGCCAGCGATCCGACGAAGCGACTCATATTTATCCCTGGGTTCCCCGGCCAACGCACTCAAAGTGTAGGGGAGTGTCGTCCACAGACCATGGATTGTTGCGAGTCGATGCGGCATAAGGAATATTGCCGGTTGATATTTATATTAGTTATAGTGCATATTGCGATGCACCCGTATGGCGCTCGACGGACGGCAGGTCCGCCGAGCCTGAATCTCGCTTACCGTTTCTGAACGTCCCATCTGTCGCTTATGCAGTCTTTTCGTGTCCGGTTTCTTGCCGTCGCCGCCATCGTCTTCGTGCTGCCCGACGCCGGTCTGGCCGCAGGAGATCCGCCACAACCGGATCCGGTGTTGATGCCCAACGTGGTCGTGCTTGGTGCTCCCGCCCCTGATCCGGACCTGGACGTGCTGGATCCGGACGAACGCCTGCGCGCACCAGCCGCGGATGGTGGTGACCTGCTGCGCCAGGTCAATGGCGTGTCGGCCGGTCGCATGGGCGGCCGCGGTCTGGAGCCCGTCATCCGCGGCCAGAGCCAGGGCCGGCTGAATGTGTTGCTGGACGGCGCCTATGTGTTCGGCGCCTGCCCCAATCGTATGGACCCGCCATCGTCGTTCGCTGCCACCGAGGCCTGGGATCAGATCACCGTGATCAAAGGCGTGCAGACCCTGTTATGGGGCGGTGGGGGCAGCGGTGGCACGGTGCTTTACGAGCGGGTCAACCGCCCGCAGGAGGACGGCTTCATGGGCAGCGCCGGTCTCGCCTCTACCAGTAACGGCACCGACTACGATGCCGCGGCCGATATCGGCTGGCGCAGCGGTCCGTGGTACGCGCGCAGCCGCGGCCAATCGCTGGACGCCAGCAACTATGAAGACGGTGACGGCAACAAGGTGCGCTCCTCCTATAAAGAAAAAGCGGCTGCGTTCGCCGCGGGCCGGAGTTTCGGTGGGGATGGGATGGTCGAACTCGGCGTCGACTTCAGCCGGGCCGATGACGTGCTCTATCCCGGCGCTGGCATGGATGCACCCAAAGACAATGCCGACAGTTACCGATTGCGGCTGGAGACCCCGGCTGACGGCCGCCACGGCCAGCTTAGATTCGAGAGCTGGTACACGGATGTGGACCATCTGATGGACAATTATTCTGAGCGTGAACTCACCGCGCCGATGGCGATGCGGGTGCCCTCGACGTCAAAGACCTGGGGTGGGCGCATGCAGTGGGAGAAGGATCTGGGGACTGACTGGCAGACCACGTTTGGCGTGGATTACCTGGATAATAATCGGGACGCGACCCGCTACCAGGGCACGAGCCCGACCAGCGTCGACACCGTCAATTCCTACCTCTGGCCTGAAGCCACGCTGCGTCAGACCGGATTGGTGGCGGAGGCGAGGCGGGCGTCTGGCAGCGCCCGGCTCACCGCCGGCTTACGCTATGACCACGTCGAGGCCAAGGCTGAGAAGGCCGACCGGGACCCGCCCGCGCCGCCATTGTTGTCCGCCGATGAACTGTATCAACGCTACTACGGGCGGCGCGCCGGGAAGGACCGGGAGGACAACCTCTCCGCGCTGCTGCGCTATGACCGCTCGCTGCGCTGGGACGGCGCAACGATCTTCACCAGCCTGAGTCGGACCACACGCACCGCCGATGTGACCGAGCGCTTTATCGCCTCGAACCAGCCGATGGATCCCACCCGACGCTGGATCGGCAACCCGGGGCTGGATCCCGAGATCCACCGACAGGCGGACGTCGGTTTCGCCTGGGTGCGGCAGGCATGGCAGTTGACCGGGGTGGTCTATGCCGATGACGTCAAAGACTACATCCTCCCGGATCGTGCCCGGGGTCAGGGCGGTGTCCTCCTGGACGATGGTGCACGCATCTACCGCAACGTCCGGGCCCGCCTGTTTGGCGCAGAACTCGAGGGCGAGTATCGATGGTTGTCCGGGTGGCGTCTGCAGGCCAGTGCGGCCTGGGTCAGAGGTGAAGACCGTAGCGATGATCGCCCCCTGCCCCAGATCCCGCCGCTCAACGGCATCCTGGATGCGGCTTATCAGGCCGAGCGCTGGCAAGCGGGCAGTCGCGTCCGCTGGGCCACGCGTCAGTCGAGGGCCGACGATGACCCGGCCACCGGTAGCGGTCTCGATGCCCGGGAGACACCCGGGCATGCGGTCCTGGACGTCTATGGCGTGATCGCCACGGGCCGTCTCGGCCAGCTGCGTCTTGGTATCGACAATCTCCTGGACAAGACCTACGCCGACCATCTCAATCGCGCCAACCAGGATCCGTTCAACCCCGATCCGGTACAGGTCAACGAGCCAGGCCGCACCGCCTGGGCCAGCTGGCACGGAGAATTCTGAGGCGGCTCGGCATTAGTACGGCCGGTGCTTGTCGCCCTGCGCCCGGGCGGCGCGCGTCGCCAGCTCCGCATGCTTGCGGCGCTGGCTGGCAGCCGGTTTCATCCGCTGTACCCTCCGGCGCTAGAATCCAGTGCAGCTGTCTGTACTTCCTGGAGCCGCCCATGACATTGGCCACCCGCGAACCGCCGCCCAAATCGTCTCCGAACTCCTTGCCGAGACCCTCGAATACGGTTCGCCGGTTGCAGGGGCGGCTGCGCGGGCTGGCCGGCAAGGCGATCGAGGACTTCGCCATGATCGAGGAGGGTGACCGGGTCATGGTGTGTCTGTCCGGCGGCAAGGACAGCTACACGCTGCTGGATCTGTTGCTCAGCCTGCAACGCGCGGCGCCGGTTGCGTTCGAACTGCTGGCCGTGAACCTGGACCAGAAGCAGCCCGGATTCCCCGCCGGCGTGTTGCCCGGGTACCTGGAGCAGATCGGCGTCCCGTTCCGGGTTATCGAGCAGGACACCTACCGCGTGGTCAAACGCGTGGTGCCCGAGGGCAAGACCATGTGCGGGCTGTGTTCCCGGTTGCGGCGCGGCGCGCTATACGATTTCGCGGCCCGGGAGGGGTACAACAAGATCGCATTGGGGCACCATGCGGACGATCTGATGGAGACCCTGTTCCTCAACCTGTTCTTCGGTGGGCGGCTCAAGTCCATGCCACCGAAGTTGCGCGCCGACGACGGGCGCAACGTGGTGATCCGTCCGCTGGCCTATTGCCGCGAACGGGATATTGCCCGCTACGCTCGTGGCCGGGCCTTCCCGCTGATCCCATGCCGGCTTTGCGGCTCCCAGGACAACATGCAGCGCAAGGCCGTCAAGGCGATGCTGGCGGGCTGGGAACGGGAGCATCCCGGGCGTGTCGATTCCATC
>JBATKC010000018.1:0-4536 GCA_049669065.1 Gammaproteobacteria bacterium | reverse complement strand
GCTGGCCCGCGTCGGTCAGCGTACGGCCGATGGCCGCAGACAGGCCGGCACGGACGAGCTCCAGACGCTGCCGTTCGCGGTTGATCAGCGGTACCGGTGAGCTTGCGCGCAAACTGGTCCATGCGCGGTGCAGACGATCACGCCGTCGCCGCTGGTTGCCGAGCCAGGCTCGGGTCAGTCGCTGGTCCAGCTCGTCAAGGCGTTGCGCCTGCTGCCGCAGCCGGGTTCCCGGATGTAGTTGTCCGATCCTTCGCTGCAGCCATTCGCTGCGCTGACGCAGCTGGTTGAGTCGACGACTCATCGCGCTGTCGATGCGGCGTCGCTTGCCCGCGAGCTCACGCGCCCATTCGGACTGGTCCGGCACGGCCAGTTCGGCAGCGCCCGAGGGCGTAGGCGCACGCAGGTCAGCAGCGAAGTCGGCGATTGTGAAGTCGATCTCATGACCCACACCGCTGATCACCGGCAGCGGACAGGCGCGGATCGCGCGCGCCACCATTTCCTCGTTAAACGCCCACAGGTCTTCCAGACTGCCGCCACCCCGGGCCAGGATCAGCACATCGCATTCGGCGCGCGCGCCGGCCAGCTCGAGCGCGTGAACAATCGCAGGTGCCGCGGCGTCGCCCTGCACCGGTACCGGATAGATGCGCACCGGTATGGCTGGAAAGCGACGCGCGAGCACGTGCAGGATGTCACGGACAGCGGCGCCGCTGGGTGAGGTGATGACGCCGATACGACGCGGCAGGGTCGGGGGAGGGCGTTTCAGCGCTTTATCGAACAGGCCTTCAGCAGCGAGTTTGCGCTTTAGCTGTTCAAAAGCGCGCTGCAGCCGGCCTTCACCGGCGGCCTCCATGTAGTCGACTACCAGCTGGTATTCGCCGCGTGCCTCGTACAGGCTCAGCCGGCCCCGGCAGATCACCGCGTCGCCGTCGGCGGGACGGAAGTTCAGACGCCGGTTGTTGCCGCGGAACATCGCGCAGCGCAGCTGCGCGGAGGTATCCTTGAGCGAGAAATAGATGTGGCCGGAGGCGGGGCGCGCCAGGTTGGACAATTCTCCCTCGATCCACACCGCCGAATAACCGGATTCCAGCAGCCCGCGAATCTCCCGATTGAGCTGGCTGACCGTGTAGATTTCACGTTCGGGTGACGCCCCGGCCGGGCCTGATTCGAATCTTTCCATGGTGCGGCATCATAGCGGTGGGGCCGGCTCTGAAGAAATCCGTCTGAGTCTCTGGTTTACGCGCCTGATCCCGCGCCGTAAAATTGATCGTTTATACGATGCCCGGCCCCGGGGCGGAGGACGTGAATATGCGCATAGTCGAAGACGCCCTGACTTTTGACGACGTGCTGCTGCAGCCCGCGTACTCCCAGCTCCTGCCTCGGGACGCGGATCTCTCGACCCGCCTGACGCGGGAGATCGGGCTCAATCTGCCGCTGGTCTCTGCCGCGATGGACACCGTGACCGAGGCGCGTCTCGCCATCGCCCTGGCCCAGGAGGGCGGCATCGGCATCGTGCACAAGAACATGACGCCCGGCGCCCAGGCCCGTGAGGTGACAAGGGTCAAGAAGTACGAAAGCGGCATCATCAGCGACCCGATTACCGTGACGCCGGAGAAAAGCGTCCGCGCGGTAATCGACCTGACCCGGCAAAAGAACATTTCCGGCGTGCCGGTGGTGGACGGAGACCAGCTGGTCGGGATCGTCACTCATCGGGATCTGCGCTTCGAGACACAGCTCGACGCGCCCGTTTCCTCGGTTATGACGCCGAAGGAGAAACTGGTGACGGTCCGTGAGGGCGCGGCCAAGGACGAGGTCCTGGCGCTGCTGCATCGTCACCGGATCGAGAAAGTGCTGGTCGTTGACGGTGATTTCCGTCTGCGCGGCATGATCACCGCCAAGGACTTCCAGAAGGCCACGGACTTCCCCCGCGCCGCAAAAGATCGGCGTGGCGCGCTGCTGGTCGGCGCGGCCGTGGGTACCAGTCCCGATACCGAAGAACGCGTCAGTCAGCTGGTTGCGGCCGGCGTCGACGTGGTCGTCGTGGATACCTCTCACGGTCATACCCGCGGCGTCCTGGAACGGATAAGTCATATCAAACAGGCGTTCCCCGAGCTGCAGGTGATCGGCGGCAACATCGTGACCGCCGAGGCGGCGAGGGCGCTGGTCGAGGCGGGGGCCGACGGCGTCAAGGTGGGTATCGGCCCGGGTTCGATCTGTACCACGCGGATGGTCGCCGGTGTCGGTGTGCCACAGATCAGCGCCGTCTCCAATGTAGCAGCGGAGCTCAAGGGCACCGGCGTACCGCTGGTCGCAGACGGTGGCGTGCGTTACTCCGGTGATCTGGCCAAGGCGATCGCCGCGGGCGCGCACTGCATCATGCTCGGTGGCCTGTTTGCCGGCACCGAGGAGTCACCGGGCGAGGTGGAGCTTTACCAGGGACGTTCCTACAAGTCCTATCGCGGCATGGGCTCACTCGGCGCGATGGCGCAGAAGCATGGTTCCAGCGACCGCTATTTCCAGGACACCACCGAAGAGATCGAGAAGCTGGTGCCAGAGGGCATCGAAGGCCGTGTGCCCTACAAGGGCAGCGTCGTCGCGATCATCCACCAGCTCACCGGAGGCTTGCGCTCTGCCATGGGTTACACCGGCTGCAAATCGATCGAAGAGATGCGGGTCAAACCGGTCTTTGTCCGTATCACCAATGCCGGTGTGCGCGAGAGTCACGTACACGATGTGGCTATCACCAAGGAAGCGCCCAACTACCGTGTCGATTGAAGCAGAGGCTTTGCTACCCATGGGCAGCGCAGACATCCATCAGGATCGTATCCTGATCCTCGACTTCGGCTCTCAGTACACGCAGCTGATTGCGCGCCGTGTGCGCGAGGCAGGCGTCTACAGCGAGATCCGGCCCTGGGACACGAGCGAGATCGAGATCCAGGCCTTTGCGCCTCGCGGGATCATCCTCTCCGGTGGCCCGGAGTCGGTCACCTTGAGCCAGCCACCGCGCGCGCCGGACATCGTGTTCGAACTCGGTGTCCCGGTGCTGGGCATCTGTTACGGCATGCAGAGTATGGCGGCGCAACTCGGTGGTGAGGTAGCCAGCCACAGCCGGCGGGAGTTCGGCTATGCGCGGGTCGCGGTCGGTGTCGACTCGCGCCTGCTCGAGGATATCGAAGATCATGCCGATGGCGACGGTCGCGGATTGCTCGATGTGTGGATGAGCCACGGCGATCGAGTCGAAAAGCTGCCACCGGGCTTTACCGCGATCGCCTCGACCGACAGCGCGCCGCTGGCCGGTATGGAGGACACAGGCCGCGGTTTTTACGGGCTGCAATTCCATCCGGAGGTAACGCATACGCGGCAGGGCCAGCGAGTGCTGGCGCGGTTTATCCACGAGATCTGCGGCTGCGCTTCCGACTGGAACGCAGGCAACATCATCGATGACAGCATCGCCCGGGTGCGCGAGCAGGTCGGCGACGACCAGGTGCTGCTAGGATTGTCCGGCGGTGTTGACTCTTCTGTGGTGGCGGCGCTGCTGCATCGAGCGATCGGTGATCAGCTGACCTGCGTATTCGTCGATCATGGGCTGTTGCGCAAGGATGAAGGCGACCAGGTCATGGCGACCTTCGGCCGTCACATGGGTATCAAGGTGATCCGGGTCGACGCCGAGGAGCGCTTCCTGTCCGCGCTCGCCGGGGTCGAGGATCCCGAGCAAAAACGCAAGATCATCGGCGGGCAGTTTATCGAGGTGTTCGACCTCGAGGCCACCCGGCTCGACGGCATCCGCTGGCTGGCCCAGGGCACGATCTATCCGGACGTGATCGAGTCGGCCGGCGCAGCGACCGGCAAGGCCCACGTGATCAAGTCCCATCACAACGTGGGCGGCTTGCCGGAGAAGATGAATATGCTGCTGGTCGAGCCACTGCGTGAGCTATTCAAGGACGAAGTGCGCAAGATCGGTCTTGAGCTCGGTCTGCCTTACGACATGGTCTATCGACACCCGTTCCCGGGCCCGGGACTCGGCGTGCGCATCCTCGGCGCGGTGAACAAAGCCTACGCCGGGTTGCTGCGCGAGGCTGACGCGATCTTTATCGAGGAACTGCGCCGCCATGAGCTCTATGAGAAAGTGAGTCAGGCGTTTGCTGTGTTCCTGCCGGTGAAGTCGGTCGGGGTCATGGGCGACGGTCGTCGCTATGATTATGTGATTGCGCTGCGGGCGGTGGAAACGGTTGACTTCATGACCGCCCGTTGGGCGCACCTGCCGTACGACTTCCTCGATCTGGTGTCGCGGCGGATCATCAATGAGGTCGACGGCATCTCCCGCGTCACCTACGACATCTCCGGCAAGCCGCCGGCGACCATCGAGTGGGAGTGACTGGTACTGGCAGGCAATGTCTGGCACTGGCTGGCATCGGCAGGCTCCATGCATGACTGATAGATGGGGTTACAGGGTATCTCGCTCGACGCGCTAACCTGAGCCTGTGGATAACTTCGCAAGGAAGCGAACATGTTGCCGTTACCGGTTGGCAGGGAAGCCAG
>JBATKC010000017.1:0-2604 GCA_049669065.1 Gammaproteobacteria bacterium | reverse complement strand
GGCGCGGTGCGGGTCATCGCTCCCGCGCATCCATGCGCTCCGCGGAATTAGTGCATCCCTGCACGCCATCGCCTGCATCGACGACCCAGTGGTCATTGAGAAGTTCCTCACCCACATCGAGCGCCGGCCGTGTCGGGTGGCGAACCGCAACCAGAAACAGGGCGGGCACAAAAAACCCCGCCGAGGCGGGGTTCTCAAAAGCTGTAACCACTTTGTTGTCAGTCGTGCTATTTCTTCTTTTTCTAACGGATATTGAGCTTCGTGACCCAGTAAGGTGTATCTGACATCGGGAAGTCAAAGTACCTTGCGTTGTTCACGTACAAAGAGCCGCCAAAAATCGCGAGGCTCGCGACGCCGTCCAGATCATCATCAGTGATCGTGTTCACGAGTTTGCCCGACAGCAGGTCCTTGTCCAGTTCCACAACCTGAATCCGATCGACTGAGCCAGGCTCGAATTCATATGGCGTCGCGATATACAGGGTTCTACCCTGCATTGCGATGCCATCCAGAAAACCGTCGAGCGGCGTATCAATGATGATCTCCTTCGCATCGCCGGTTTCCGGGTCCACTTTGTAGAGCTTCGCGGTGAACGAGCTGCCGATGATCAGGGTCTTTCCATCGGGCGTCGCTACGATACCGTTCGAGGTCCCCTCGCCGAAGTCATTGGTCGTAGGGAAGTCACCGGTCAACGGTATTGCGATGGCCGCGTCGGCAGCCGGCAGTCCGCCGTTTTTGGAAAGCGGCAGTTTGTACAGAAACGGCTGGTTGAAATCGGTGAAGTAAACCGCGTCATTGGTGATCGCCAGATCGTTGATCACCGAGGCGCCCGATGAATCGAGCTGGTACTCCGCTACCAGAGCGCCAGTATCCGCGTCATATACAAACGCGTTGCCATAAAAGCATCCGGCGCCGAACAGATAGTTGGTGCGGCGATCGACCCGCAGTCCGAGCAGGCGGCAGGTGGCTGGTGTCCACGGCTCTATCACGTCAACCAATAGTTCACCCTTGCCGGACCTCAGGTCCGCCTTGTAAACGGATCCATCCAATGAACCCTGATAGGCAGTATGACCCTTGCCAATTGTAAATCCCTCAGGTGGGGATCCATCCTGTGTGTAGACTCTCGTGGGAAACGGTTTGTCGGCGGCATTGATCGATTGAACCGGCAATGCCAGGACAACCAAGGCGACCGGTAGTAACGTTGAGAACATCTTTTTCATCGGTGACTCCCCCGCAGAAGAGTGGTCGGCACATGGCTCGCCCACGTAACTGCTTATTAATTGCTTATACGACAGATTTGCAACCCAGAGGTCCTGAGGTCCCGAGAGAAGTCAACGATGACTTCGCCAGGGGAGCGAGGACCCGTGGCTTTCCGTCCCCACCTTTCGGCGAGTTTGGCTTTTTCGACTACCCTTTATACCCTTTTCTCCAAGCGATCGTGGTGATTCTTCTTTACATTTAACATAACCCACAATTATCAAAGTGACGGAGACCCTGGCTGGCTGCTTCGTGCAAGAAGCAGTCAAGCAAGTTTCCATCAACCATCGAACTTTCGATCTCAGCCGGAACGGGCGAGAAACGATTTGTCAGACGACTATGTGTTGCGCTTCAGTAGTGATCCGACACTGGCAAACGGCGAGTGCGTGGATGGCGGTTCTGAGTTTTGCCTGAAGCCACAGGGTTAGCGTCATCGGTGACCAGATATTGGGCATGCTCATTGTCGTGGCAATAATGGCAAAGTAATTCCCGGTTTCTGCTATCCGGCGGGTTGTTGTCGTGGTTGTGATCTTTGTGATGAACGGTGAGCTCCTGGCCATGACCTGGGCACAGCGCGTCAAGCGCGTGTTCCGGACCGATATCGAGACCTGTGACTTTGGCGGCCGAGCGGTGCGGGTCATCGCTCCCGCGCATCCATGCGCTCCGCGGAATTAGTGCATCCCTGCACGTCATCGCCTGCATCGACGACCCGGTGGTCATTGAGAATGATCCTCACCCACATCGAGCGCCGGCCATGTCGCGTGGCGTGTTGGCGACGTAACTATGACTTGGAGCGCGGCAGCAGGCCCAAGTGCTGTGTCAGAAGCTTGCCCTTTATTGGCGTGGAGCGACGCAATCCACCTACACGCGCCGCTTTGCCGCGCATCAGGTACCCGGCGCCAGCTCCCGGGCTGTCGCCCGTTGCTCCGACCACTGCAGGACCGCGACCGTCAGAGCCGGCAGCATCGTCAGCGAGACGATCGCTGCGCCCAGGATGCCGAACATGACGATGGCGCCGACGCCTCGATACAGCTCGGTTCCGGCTCCCGGGATGAAGACGAGCGGGGCCAGGCCGCAGATGGTCGTCAGTGTTGACATCGCGATCGGGCGTATTCGTGAGGACACAGCGTCACGTACCGCGTCGACTACAGACATGCCGCCTTCTCGCATGCTCTGCGTGGCGCGGTCGACGATCAGAATCGGGTTGTTGACCACCGTGCCCATCAGGATCAGGAAGCCGAGCATCGAGATCATGTCGAAGGACTGGTGAAAGCCGCCGAGCCCTATCGCGCCGAGCAGGGCGCCGAATCCGTTCAGCAGGGCCAGCCCGACGATGCCGGCTGCGATGCC
>JBATKC010000016.1:0-12220 GCA_049669065.1 Gammaproteobacteria bacterium | reverse complement strand
GGTCTGACCCGGCCCGGCCGGGGCGGCACTGGCGGTGGCAGCCGGGGCTTCAGCGTGCTGGAATTTCATCTTCGCCGCGGCTCTGCGCTGGCGTTCCAGCGCCTCGACTTCTTCCTCGGTGCGGATCTGGACCCGGGCGAGGATGCTGACGGTGTCGTGCTTCACGCGGTCAAGCATGTCGGAGAACATCTGAAACGCTTCGCGCTTGTATTCCTGTTTCGGATTCTTCTGCGCGTAACCGCGCAGATGTATACCCTGACGCAGATAATCCATGGCCGCCAGATGCTCTTTCCACTGCGTATCGAGCTGCTGCAGCATCACCGCCTTCTCGAAGTGGCGCATGACCGGCTCACCGATGCTCTCGACCTTCTCGTCATAGAGCCGCGTCACTTCGTCGATGACACGGTCGCGGATGCCTTGCTGATCGAGGGCCGGATCTTGCTCTATCCACTCCGCGATCGGCAGACTGGCGGCGAAGTCACTCTCCAGGGTCCGCTCCAATCCTTCCACATCCCACTGTTCCTCGACACTCTCCATGGGCACGTGCTGGTCGGCCAGATCATGCAGGACTTCCTCACGCAGGCCGACGATCCAGTCGGCGATGTCCTCGGCGGCCATGAGCTCGGAACGCTGCTGGTAGACCACCTTGCGCTGATCGTTGGCCACGTCGTCGTACTCGAGCAACGATTTGCGGATATCGAAGTTGTGCGCTTCAACCTTGCGCTGGGCGCGCTCGATCTGGCGCGACAACAGCCGGCTCTCGATCGCCTCACCCTCGCGCATGCCGACACGCTCCAGCAGCGCCTTGGTCTTCTCCGGCTCGCCGAAGATACGCATCAGGTTGTCTTCCAGCGAAAGATAGAAACGGCTCGACCCCGGATCCCCCTGGCGGCCGGAGCGTCCGCGCAGCTGGTTATCGATTCGCCGTGACTCGTGACGCTCGGTGCCGATGATATGCAGACCGCCGGCTGTGACCACGTCCCCATGCCGCCCCGACCACTCTTCCTGACCGGCGGCCGCATCCTCTTGCTCGGAGCGGGCACCGTGGACATCCGTGCCCGGGCTGCCGCCGAGCACGATATCGGTGCCGCGGCCCGCCATGTTGGTGGCGATCGTGATCGCCCCGGGGCGACCCGCCTGAGCGACGATCTCGGCTTCACGGGCGTGCTGCTTCGCGTTGAGCACTTCATGGGCCATGCTGCGTTTACGCAGCAGGCCGGACAGGTACTCCGAGGTCTCGATGGAGGTGGTGCCCACGAGCACCGGCTGGCCGCGCTGATGACAATCCTCGATGTCCTCGATGATGGCGTCGAACTTGTCCTTCTGCGTCAGATAGACCAGGTCGGCTGAATCCTGACGGACCATCTCCTTGTGGGTCGGGATGACGACAACCTCGAGACCGTAGATCTGCTGAAACTCGAACGCCTCGGTGTCGGCCGTGCCGGTCATGCCGGACAATTTCTGGTACATGCGGAAGTAGTTCTGGAAGGTGATCGAGGCCAGCGTCTGGTTCTCCTGACGGACCTGGACACCCTCTTTGGCCTCGATCGCCTGATGCAGGCCGTCTGACCAGCGCCGCCCCGGCATGGTGCGGCCGGTAAACTCATCGACGATAACGACTTCACCGTCCTTGACCAGATATTCCACGTCGCGCCGGTAAACCGCATGTGCGCGCAGCGCGGCGGAGAGATGCTGCATCAGACCGATGTTGGCGGCATCGTAAAGGCTCTCTCCTGGCTTGATCAGACTGCCGCGTGTCATCAGGTCCTCGACCCGGGCGTGGCCGTCCTCGGTAAGAAACGCCTGCTTGGACTTCTCGTCGACGGAGTAGTCACCCGGACCGTCCGGCTCGGTCTGTACCTTGAGCTGCGGCACCAGCTTGTCCACCTTGTTATACAGCGCGGTATCTTCCTCCGACGGCCCGGAAATGATCAGCGGCGTCCGGGCCTCGTCGATAAGGATCGAGTCGACTTCGTCCACCACCGCAAACCAGAGCGCCCGCTGCACCCGCGTCTCCAGGCTGAAAGCGAGATTGTCGCGGAGATAATCGAAGCCGAACTCATTATTGGTGCCGTAGGTGATGTCGGCCGCGTATGCCGCGCGTTTGGTCTCGGGATCCTGGCCACTGCGGATCACATCGACGGTCAATCCCAGGGCCTCGAAAATCGGACGCATCCATTGGGAGTCACGACTGGCCAGGTATTCATTGACGGTCACGATGTGCACGCCTTCGCCGGGCAAGGCATTGAGATAAGCGGCGAGCGTCGCCACCAGCGTCTTACCTTCGCCGGTGCGCATCTCGGCGATCTTGCCAAAGTGCAGCACCATGCCGCCGATCAGCTGCACATCGAAATGACGCATGCCGAGACTGCGGACGCCGGCCTCACGCACGCAGGCGAAGGCCTCGACCAGCAGATCGTCAAGAGGGGTGCCATCGGCCAGTCTCTGCCGGAATTCCCCGGTCTTGGCGCTAAGCTGGTCATCGCTGAGGGCCTGGATCGAGGGCTCCAGTTCGTTGATCTGTCCTGCCAGGCGGCCGTACTGCTTCAGCAGGCGTTGATTACGACTGCCAAAAATTCCTGTGAAAATAGACACTTATGCTCCCAAGAGGCATGTTGGCAGGGCGTCACGGGGGGTGCCGCCGCCGATTGCGCTGTGGCCATTACGGCAAAGCCCGGTATTTTACGGCCTGCGGGGTGGGCGGGAAACAGCGCCGGAGGCGGCGCCGCGAAATCAGCGCTGTACGTATTTCAGCGGGTTGACCTTTTGCCCGTGCTTGAGGACTTCGAAATGGACGTGGGGTCCGGTGGCGCGCCCGGATTTGCCCATGCGCGCGATCCCCTGACCCTTTTTGACCGTATCGCCCACAGCCACAAGATTCTCCTTGTTGTGGGCGTAACGGGTCACCAGGCCATTGCCATGGTTGATCTCTACCATGGTGCCGTAGCCGTAACGCTTGCCGGACCAGGTGACGACACCTGAGGCGACGGCAAGCACATCGACACCCTCATTGCCGGCAAAATCGACCCCGGCATGGAATTTTTGTTTACCGGAAAACGGATCGGTGCGCTTGCCGTAGTAAGACGACAACCAGCCTGAACTGATCGGTCGGCCCTCGGGCACGCGATCCCGACTCAGGCGGCGGTTCGACAACACCCGTTCCAATACCGTCAGCTGATCAGCCCGATCGTCGATCTGTAGCGCCAGGTCGTCGAGCATGGTATCGAGATCGTTGGTCTCGACCGAGAGGCCGGAATCACCGGTCTCCGGACCACCACGGGCCGGCGGGTCATCAAAATTGAACTCACCTTCTTCCAGGTCGGCCATCGATACCAGACGACGTCCGAGGGCATCGAGACGGACTACGTGAGCGTTGAGCTGGCCCACTCGCACTGCCAGCGCATCCAGGTTGGCGCGGGCGGCCGCGTCGAGATCACTGATCTTCGCCTGCTGCGATTCCACCTCGGCGCGCATCTGCTCGAGGGCAGCGGCGCCAAGCGCGTTTTCACTCCCTCCGGAAATCATGCGGCCGGCCGCAAAGACCAGTGCGAGCACAAAAATACACAACGCTGCCGGGACTATCCCGGTTAGCCGGATCTGGCGGGCATCGCCGCGGCGACGAGAGTAGATAATCAGGTGCATGAGGTCAGACGCGCCGAGATGACATATTGCCCGTCGACCTGCGACATGCAGGTCACGGCTTCGGAATCGAGCGGCTGCCCCCCCAAATCACTCTCCGGACGCGCCAACAGTTGGCTCGTAAGCCATTGATTCATAACTGGTAACTCCGCTATCCTGGGTTTCCTGCCCGTAGACCGGAAGCTTTGCGTCACCATCTTTCGATGGCTTTGCCCTTGTCAGTGAAGGAGAATATGCACAAATCTGTCTCCTAGCTCAAGGGCCTGGCTCTCACACTCAACCATGGCGCCCGGACGTCCCAAATCACTCAAGGACCTGCTCGCCGCCAGCAGCCTCTCACGGCTGGTCGAACAGGCCAGCGCCACTGACGTCCTGACCAGACGGGTGCAAGCCCTGTTGCCGGCGGAGATTGCGCCCCATGTCCTCAGCGCCAATTTCCGCGATCAGCGGCTTGTCGTGCTGGTCGACGCCGCAGTCTGGGCGGCCCGGGTTCGCTTCGAATCCGCCACGCTGCGGCGTGGCCTGGCACAGAGCCACGATGTGGCGCCGACATCGGTCTCGGTCAAAGTACGACCGGCTCGCTGAGCGCCCGGCTCAGGCGGCCACGGGCGCCGCGTACGAGATCGGCGCGTCGGCCAGATCGTTAAAGGTAACGGCTTCCCAGCAATCCCGTCTCGCCAACAGGCTGCGCAACAGCATGTTGTTCAGGCCGTGGCCCGATTTGTAGCCGCTGAATTCGCCGATCAGGGTGTGGCCAAGCAGATAGAGATCGCCTATTGCGTCGAGGATCTTGTGGCGCACGAATTCGTTCTCATAGCGCAGCCCGTCTTCGTTGAGGATCCGGTAACTATCCAGCACCACCGCGTTGTCGAGACTGCCGCCCATGACCATGTTGCGTGAGCGCAGGCTTTCCAGGTCACGCATAAAACCGAAGGTGCGCGCACGAGCGACTTCATTGAGATAGGAAGTCGAGGAGAAATCCATCGACGCTCGGCGCAGATGCGCCTTGAATATGGGGTGGTCGAACTCGATCTCGAAGTTGACCTTGAAACCGTCAAACGGATCCAGCCGGGCCCATTTGTCCCCGTCCTCGACCACCACTGGCCGCCGGATACGGATAAACCGCTTGGGCACGTTTTGCTCGACGATCCCCGCGGCCTGGACCAGAAATACGAATGGCGCAGCGCTGCCATCCATGATCGGCACCTCCGAGGCGCTCAGCTCGACATAGGCATTGTCGACCCCCAGACCCGCCAGAGCGGATAACAGATGCTCCACCGTAGCGACGCGCACGCCGTCCCGGATGAGCGTCGTGCCGAGCATGGTGTCGCCGACCTTGTCGGCCTCAGCGCGGATCTCCGCTACCGGGTCAAGATCTGTGCGGCGGAACACAATGCCGGTGTTGGCCGGCGCTGGCGCGAGCGTGAGGAATACCTTTTCGCCCGTGTGCAGACCGACCCCCGTCGCCCGGACCGGGTTTTTTAGCGTCCGCTGTTTGACCATTGTTGTTATCCCCTGTGGCCGCACCGCCTGCGGTGAGCCCGCCTGCCGGAACGGCATTTGCTGCCCGTTCCCGGCGCCCCCGAAACCGCCGGCATCCATACGATCCCCGAATGATGCCCAGCCAAGGTCCCGGCGATTCTGACCTGCGTCGAAATTCGCGCCGGGCAGTATACCATGCTGCGTTGCAACATGGTGGATCAAGGCTCAGTCAGCCTGTCGCCGCAGGAAAGCCGGGATGTCCAACAGGGAATCATCTTCCGGCAAACCCGTCAGGCCATCCCCCGCCGCACGCCGCGTGCGTTGCACAGCCGGCCGCTCGAGCGTGTCCCAGTCGGGGCGGTCTGTGGTGTTCCTGCGCACGACTCTGACCTCGGGTTGCTGCCGCACGACCGACCGGCCAAGACCCGTGGCGACCACGGTGACCCGCATCGATCCGGTCATCTCCGGGTCGATCACGGTACCGACCACGACGGTCGCGTCATCCGAGGCGAACTCCTTGATGGTCTTGCCGACGATATCGAACTCGCCGATGGAAAGATCCATCCCGGCAGTGACGTTGACCAGCACGCCGTTGGCGCCGGACAGGTCGATATCATCCAACAGCGGACTCGACACCGCCGCTTCCGCCGCCTCCAGAGCCCGGTCTTCGCCGCTGGCCTCGCCGGTGCCCATCATCGCCATACCCATCTCGGACATGACCGTGCGTACATCAGCGAAGTCGACATTGATCAGACCCGGCCGGGTGATCAGTTCGGCGATACCCTGAACCGCGCCCTGCAGCACCTGGTTGGCGGAGCAGAACGCATCCAGCAGCGTGGTTTGTGGCCCGAGAACCGTCAGCAGTTTCTGGTTCGGGATGGTGATCAATGAATCGACGTACTTCGACAACTCGCTGATACCCTGCTCCGCGATCCCGCGACGCTTGCCACCCTCCATCTCGAACGGCTTGGTGACCACCGCGACGGTCAGGATGCCGAGCTCCCGGGCCACCTGCGCCACCACCGGCGCCGCACCGGTGCCGGTGCCGCCGCCCATGCCGCCGGTGATAAACAGCATATCGCTGCCTTCGATCACTTCCTGGATTCGATCGCGATCCTCCATCGCCGCCTGACGGCCGACTTCAGGATTTGCGCCAGCGCCCAGTCCCTTGGTGATGTTGCACCCGATCTGCAACGCCATCTTGACGTTGGATTTCTTCAGCGCCTGGGCATCGGTGTTGGCGCAGATAAAATCCACGCCTTCGATACCCGATGCGATCATGTGCGACACGGCATTACCGCCGCCCCCGCCGACACCCAGAACCTTGATCACCGCGTTCTGGCTGAATGAGTCCATTAACTCAAACATGTTTGACTCTCCCTCTGTGTGAAGTGACTGTTCTCAACTCAAAAACTTCCCTGAAACCACGCTTTCATCCGTTCGATAATGTCCTTCAAACCGCCGCCGATCGGGGCCTCCCCAGACCGCCGTTCCTGATCCTCCAATCCGTACAACAACAAGCCGACACCGGTGGCGTGGATCGGATTACGCACCACGTCGACCAGGCCGCTAACATGCTGGGGAATGCCCAGACGCACCGGCAGGTGGAACACTTCCTCCGCCAGTTCGACCGCACCCTCCATCTTCGAACTACCTCCGGTAATCACCACACCCGCGGCGACCAGCTCCTCGAATCCGCTGCGGCTCAATTCGTCGCGCACCAGCGAGAACAGCTCCTCATAACGGGGCTCGACGATCTCGGCCAGGGTCTGGCGCGCCAGGCGTCGCGGCGGCCGGTCCCCGACACTCGGGACCTCGATGGTCTCGTCGGGGTTGGCCAGCTGCGATAGCGCGCAGGCGTATTTGATCTTGATCTCTTCGGCGTACTGGGTCGGCGTACGCATCGACACGGCAATGTCATTGGTGACCTGATCGCCCGCGATCGGGATCACCGAGGTGTGACGGATGGCGCCGCCCGAGAACACGGCGATGTCGGTGGTGCCGCCGCCGATATCGACCAGGCACACGCCGAGTTCCTTCTCATCCTCGGTCAACACCGAGTAGCTGGATGCCAGCTGCTCCAGCACGATGTCTTCGACCTGCAGCCCGCAGCGCTGTACGCACTTGACGATGTTTTGTGCCGCGCTCTCGGCGCCGATCACCATGTGGACCTTCGCTTCCAGTCGCACCCCCGACATGCCGATAGGCTCGCGGATACCCTCCTGGTGATCGATGATGAATTCCTGCGGCAGGATATGCAGGATCTTCTGGTCCGCCGGGATCGCCACGGCGCGGGCGGCGTCGATGACTCGATCCACGTCATCAGACTTCACTTCTTTGTCACTGATGGCGACGATGCCGTGGGAATTCAGACTGCGCACGTGGCTGCCGGCGATACCCGTATACACGCTGTGGATCTCGCAACCCGCCATCAGCTCTGCTTCCTCGATCGCACGCTGGATAGAGGCCACCGTGGACTCGATGTTGACCACCACGCCCTTCTTCAGGCCACGGGATGGATGGCTGCCGATACCGATCACTTCGAGCGCGCCGTCATCGCGGACTTCGCCGACGATAGCGACGACCTTTGAAGTGCCGATATCAAGACCGACGATCAGGTTCTTGGCTGCTCGCCTAGACATCTTTGTCGCTTCCTTTCTGTTCTCTGTTGACTGGTTGTTCTGCCTCGACCCAGGCCACGGAAAATCCGCGCGTATAGCGCAGGTCGACATGTCTGGCGCGCTCGTCCCTTGCCGCCAGCAGGGGCACTGCGAGGCGCACGAATCGATCGAATCGATCGTCGAAGTCCTCACGGCCGAAGCGCACTTCAAGGCCGCTGCCGAGCGCGATCCACCACGCCCCACGCTCATCGAGACGCACCCCGGTCAGCTGGTGCCCGGCCTCCGCCAGAGGTCCGCGCATCTCCAGATAGCGCCTCGCTACCCGCGCTTCGTTACCGGCCGGCCCCTCCAGGCTGGGTAGCTCGGCCGGGATATGGCGGGCAGCCTCGATAAACAACTCACCTCGCGTGTTGAGCAGCCCCTGGTCACGCCAACGGGCTGCCGGCACCTGCTCGGTGATGGTCAACACCAACTCGGCCGGCCAGCGGCGATGGACGCGGGCCTCCTCCACCCAGGCCAATTTCTCAACCCGGCGCTGCAGTCTCTCCAGGTCAGCACTGAGAAATCCGACACCCGCCAGATCGCCCATCGCCGCCTCCACGGCCACCGGCGAGATACGCTCGAATTCGCCGGACAGCGTGATCGCACTGATCGGACGATCCAGCACTTCGATCGCGCCCCACAGCAGCACCAGACCCATGACCAGCACCGCCGCGACGGAGACCAGTGCGCGCAGTCTTGCCAGCGGCAGCTTCAGTCGCGGCTTGGTCTCTCGCGTGCGTTTCCGGTTACGCGTCATCAGCAACACCCGCGTCCTGCGCACCCATACTGGTTTCCAGGATCCGCCAGACCAGTTCGTCAAAGTCGATACCGGCCTCTCTGGCGCCCATCGGCACCAGGCTGTGAGAGGTCATGCCCGGGATGGTGTTGACCTCGAGGAAATGCGGCACCGCATCTTCGCCCATCAGGAAATCCACCCGGCCCCAACCGCTTGCGCCGACTGCGTCAAAAGCCGCCAGCGCAGCCAGGCGGCAGGCCTGCTCCGTGTCCGCGTCCAGACCGCTGGGGCAGAAATATTGCGTCTCATCGGAGAAATATTTGGCGTCGTAGTCATAGAACACGTGGGGCGTCTCGATGCGGATGATCGGCAGCGCCTCGCCCTGAAGCACGGGCACCGAGTACTCGGCTCCGTCGACCCATGTTTCGGCCAGCACGCAGGCGTCGTGCTGACGCGCCAATTGCCAGGCCGCCTCGAACTGATCGGGCGCGTCGACCTTGCTCATGCCTACGCTCGACCCCTCGCCCGCAGGCTTGAGGATCAGCGGCAGGCCCAATTGCTCGATCAGCCTCGGTCCGTCCGCCGACTGGCCGACAAGTTCGAAGGTCGGTGTCGCCAGTCCCGCGGCCAGGAAGAGTTGTTTACTGCGCAGTTTGTCCATCCCCAGCGCTGAGCCCAGCACACCGCTGCCGGTAAACCGCATCCCCGCAGCCTGCATCGCGCCCTGGATCGTGCCGTCTTCTCCACCGCGTCCATGCAGCGCGATCCAGGCGCGGTCGAAGCGCTCCGTCCGCAGCCGCTCGATGATGTCCGGACCAGGATCCATGGCATGCGCATCCACGCCGCGGCGGCGCAGTGCTTTCAGCACCGCCTTGCCGGTCATCAGCGAGATTTCACGCTCGGCGGAGCGGCCGCCCATCAGCACCGCGACCCGGCCAAAGTCGGCTGCGGCCTCGACCGGATGGCGGCGCTCGCGGCTCATGACTGCTCTCCCAGCATGCGCACTTCTGTTTGCAGGCGCACGCCGTGGACGCGTTCCACGACTGACCGCACATGGTCGATGAGTTGTTCGATATCCGCCGCGCTTGCGTCTCCGGTATTGATGATGAAATTCGCGTGCTTGTCCGACACCCGCGCGCCGCCGATGCTGAAACCCTTCAGACCCGCCGCCTCGATCAGTCGGGCGGCATGGTCATCGGGTGGATTACGGAATACCGAGCCGCAGCTGGGCTCACCGATGGGCTGGGTCGCCTTGCGCCGCGCCAACAGCTTGCGGATGGCCTCGGGATCGGCGGTGTCTTCCGGCTCAAATACCAGGTCCGCGGCGAGGAACCACTCCGGCGCCGGGCCCCGCACCGAGCGGTAGCCGACGCTGAACTCGGACGGCAGCCGTCGATGACGTTGTCCCTGTCGATCGATAACCTCGACAGCGACCACATGACGCCAGGTCTCACCACCGAAGGCGCCAGCGTTCATCGCCAGCGCGCCACCGACGGTCCCCGGGATACCGGCGAAAAACTCGGCCTGGCCCAGACCCCAACGCGCGCAACGACGCGCAAGCTTGGCGCAGGGCACGCCTGCTTCGACGCGCACATGCGTATCATCCAGCCGTTCGATACCGTCGAGTACGCGGTGGGTCGCGATAATCGTGCCGCGTACACCACCGTCCCTGACCAGCAGGTTGCTGCCGAGACCGACCCAGTGCACCGGCTCGTCTGCGGGCAGAGCGGCGAGAAAACAGGACAGGTCCTCGATGTCCGCGGGCCGATAGTAACGATCGGCCGGACCCCCTACGCGCCAGGACGTGTGCCGGTACATGGGCTCGTCCAGCATCAGCTCGCCACCGAAGTCGTCGCTGCGGATCGCTTTATTCATCTGCCGCACCTCCGCCCAGTGCGGCCGGCAACGTCGCCGCCACCGCGCCGATGCTCCCGGCACCGCAGGTGACCAGCAGGTCGCCCGGCTGCAGCACATCGTTCAGCACCGCAGACAAGCGGCTCACATCCTCGACGAATACCGGCTCTACCTTGCCCCGGGAGCGGATCGCGCGTGCCAGCGCGCGACCGTCCGCGCCGACAATCGGTTCCTCGCCGGCGCTGTAGACTTCGGTCAGCAGCAGCGCATCGACTTCGCACAACACTTCCGCGAAGTCGTCCAGCAGATCGCGGGTGCGCGAATACCGGTGCGGCTGGAACGCGACCACGAGTCGTCGCTCCGGCCACCCCGCCCGCAGCGCGGCGACGGTGGCGGCGAGTTCGGTCGGGTGATGGCCATAGTCGTCGATCAACATGACCTCGCCGTCGCCCATTGCCACCTGGCCGAGCAGCTGCATCCGCCGATCGATGCCGCCGAACTGGCGTAGCGCATCGGCCACCGCCTGATCCGTCACATCGAGCTCTGCGGCGATGGCCACAGCCGCGGTCGCATTGAGCGCGTTGTGGCGTCCCGGCAGATTCAGTTCCAGCTCCAGCGGCGCCTGCCGGCCTCCTCGCTCGACCCGGAAGAAGCTGCGGCCGGCCTGTTGCCGGTAAGCGCAGATCTGCAGGTCGGCGGCATCGGAAAAACCGTAGGTGACGAGCGGACGGGAGACGCGCTCGATCGCCGCCTGGACGCCCGGATCATCGACGCACATGACAACCAGCCCGTAGAACGGCAGGTTGTGCAGGAAGTCCACAAACGCGTCCTGTAGCCGGCCGAGGTCGCCGTCATAAGTGTCCATATGATCGGCATCGATATTGGTGACCACCGCCATCATCGGCTGCAGATGGGCGAATGACGCGTCGCTCTCATCGGCTTCTGCCACCAGGTAGCGACCGGTGCCCAGCCGGGCGTTGCTGTCGACGCTGTTCAGCCGCCCGCCGATGACAAACGTCGGATCCAGCCCGCCCTCGCCAAGGACGCTGGCGATCAGACTGGTGGTCGTGGTCTTGCCATGGGTGCCGGCCACGGCGATGCCGTAGCGGAAGCGCATCAGCTCGGCCAGCATCTCGGCCCGCTTGACCACCGGGCGGCGCAGGCGATGCGCCTCGATCAACTCCGGATTTGTGTCCGAGACTGCGCTGGACACGACCACCACATCGGCGTCCTTGACCAGCGCCGGATCGTGGCCGATGTGGATATCCGCGCCGAGACCCTTGAGGCGGCGCGTCACGGTGCCTTCGCGCAGATCCGATCCCTGCACGTGATAACCCAGATTGAGCAGCACCTCGGCGATGCCGCCCATGCCGACCCCGCCGATACCGACGAAGTGGATGCGATGGATCCGGCGCATGCGGTCGGTCACGCGTCGACCTCCGTGCCGGCGGCGCGAAGGCACGCAGCGATGATGGCGTCGAGCGCTTCAGGACGGGCGCGCTCCCTTGCCTTTACGCCCATCCGGGTCAGACCCCCGCGATCCGCCAACAGGTCCTGCAGCAGTTCCGCCAGCGAGTCCGCGGAGAGTTGCGTCTCGGGCAGCAGGATTGCCGCGTCGTTACCGGTGAGATACTCCGCGTTGCGGGTCTGATGATCATCGACCGCCGCCGGAAACGGGATCAGCACGGCGCCGAGTCCGGCGGCGGCCAGTTCCGAGATGGTCAGAGCGCCGGAACGGCAGATAGCGAGATCCGCCCAGGCGTATGCCTGCGCCATGTCATCGATAAACGGGGTGACGCGGGCCTCCACCCCGGCGCTGCGATAGGCCGCCGCGACGCCCTCAGCG
>JBATKC010000015.1:0-6147 GCA_049669065.1 Gammaproteobacteria bacterium | reverse complement strand
GCCGCATTCCGCCATGTCGCGAGATGCCAAGGGGTCATGCAGGCGGCGAGCCCGGGACTTGCGCGGACGATAGCTTGCGTCCGGCCCGGTAGCAAGCAGGACGCGTCGAGCTGAGTCAGATCACACGGACCGGATGGTGCTTCGATCACGTACACTTGCCGGGCGCCGCTCTGATACCGCGTCAGGTCGCACAAGCAGAGAATATTTCCTTGCAGCCGCCTTATCACGGTGTCGCGTTTTCAAGCAGACTCAGACCTCGGGCCGGATAAGCAGTGACAGACGAGACCCGTTTCTTGCATAGGGACATCGCGATTCCGGCGCGGGATGGTTACCGGCTGGCCGCCAGCGCGTTCGAACCGGATGCTGATCCGGAATGCGTGGTGCTGATCAACAGCGCAACCGCCGTCCCCCGGCGATACTATCGCCACTTCGCCGCCGCGCTCGCCGAGGCCGGGTATCACGCCCTGAGCTACGATTACCGCGGCATCGGTGGTTCACGGCCGCAACGACTCAGAGGGTTCGAAGCGGACATGCGTCAATGGGCTGTGCTTGATATGGCCGGCGTCATTGACTGGATTATTGCCGAACGCCGTCCGCGGCGGCTGTTTATGGTCGGTCACAGTGTCGGCGGTCAGATCGCCGGCCTGCTCGACAACGCGCAGTCCATCGACGGCATGGTCACAGTGTCAGCGCAAAGCGGTTACTGGGCGCTCCAGGGTGCAGAGCAGAAGATCGTGGCTGCTTTCCATACCTATCTCACGCTGCCGTTGGTGTCGCGGCTGTTTGGCTATATGCCGTGGCCCGGGATCAGCGAAGATTTGCCCAAAGCTGCCGCGCTGGAGTGGGCGAGCTGGTGTCGCAATCCGAAATACCTGCTCGGCGACGCTACGCTGCCGCTGGATCGCTTCGCCCGGTTCAGCGCGCCGGTGCTGGCCTACAGCATCAGCGATGACAAATGGGGCACGGCGAGATCTGTCGACGCGATGATGGGCGCCTACCCGAATCTGGAGCGCCGGCATCTGACGCCTGCGGATGCGGGTCTCAGGGCGATCGGGCACTTCGGCTATTTCCGGCCGGAGTCGCGGACGCTTTGGCCTGACGCTATCGCCTGGCTCGGGCAACGATGCACCTGAACGCGTGGATGGTCCCCGCACACCCGGATAGCGCGTCAACGGACACTATATAAAATCATGTAAAACAGTAATTTAAACAACTTATCTCAGGCCTTGTCTCGCCTTGATCACGCGGAGATCAACCCATGCCGCCGCGGGTCTGCTCGAAGCAGCCTGCGCGCGGAGTGCGCACGGGTGTCGAAATCTCGCGCCGGGCCGCATATGGTGGCGTCAGGCTTGGATCGGGTTTGCTGAACTGAATGGAGAGCGTATGGATATCGGTATCGTCGGTCTCGGCCGCATGGGCGGCAACATGGTCCGCCGGCTTGCTCGTGGCGGCGTCAGTGTCACCGGCTGGGCGTTGGAAGCGGACGTCACGCAGAGCCTGGGGAAGGAGACAGGGTTTTCCCCGCCGGATTCGCTCGAGGCGATGGTCGGCCAGCTCGATACGCCGCGAGCGGTCTGGATCATGGTGCCAGCCGGCGCCGCGACGGAGAGCACGATCGTCGCGCTCAAGGGTCTGTTATCGGCGGGCGACGTCGTGGTGGACGGCGGCAACTCGATGTACAAGGATTCGATCCGCCACGGTGAGGATCTGGCCGGGCTCGGGATCGGTTTTGTCGACGCAGGTGTCTCCGGCGGCGTATGGGGCCTGTCGGAGGGCTATGCACTGATGGTCGGCGGCGCCCCCGAACACGTGACGCGTGTCGAGCCCTTCCTGCGCGTGCTGGCCCCCGGGTCGGAGCGGGGCTGGACGCATTGCGGTCCCGCAGGGTCCGGCCACTACGTGAAGATGATCCACAACGGTATCGAATACGGGATGATGCAGGCCTTCGCCGAGGGTTTTGCGCTGATGGAAGGCCGCAGGGAATTCGAGCTCGACCTGGCGGCGATCGCGGAGAGCTGGCGGCACGGCAGCGTCGTGCGCAGCTGGCTGCTCGACCTGATCGCGGAATTTCTCGACCAGGATGCGGCGCTATCCGGCATCGCGCCGTTTGTCTCGGATTCGGGTGAGGGCCGCTGGACCGTGATCGACTCGATCGAGCAGGGTGTGCCGGCACCGGTGATCACCATGGCCATGGCGGCGCGTTTCGCCTCTCAGGGCAAGGCGGATTACGGCAACCGGATGCTCGCGATGATGCGTAATGCGTTTGGCGGGCACGCGGTCAAGGATGCAGCCGGGGAGGGCGGGCAGTGAGCCGAGACGACGGTCCCGGCCCATGTCATTTCGTGATCTTCGGCGCCACCGGGCATCTCTCGCGGACCAAGCTGTTGCCCGCGCTCTATCATCTGCATCGGCTCGGGCGCCTGAGCGAGAACATGGCTATCGTCGCCATGGGGCGCCGCGCGTGGTCGACCGAGCAATGGTGCGGACACATGCGGGAATGGCTGCGCGACGCGGGCATTACGGATGAGGACGATGTCTTCCACGCATTCGTTGCGCGTTTCGCGTATGTCCAGGGCGATCTGAACGAGGCGGTGACCTATCAGCATCTGTTTGACGAGCTAAGCCGCCCGCGCCCCGGGGCTTGCGAGAATGTCGTATTTTATCTTGCGATCCGCCCCGAGGACTTTATGCCGGTGGTCAACGGGCTCGATCACGCCGGGTTGAACGCTGGTCACGGTCGCCATCGAATCGTGGTGGAAAAACCGTTCGGTCGCGACCTCGAGTCCGCCGAGGCGCTGAACCGTGAGCTGCACCAGCACTTTGGCGAAGATCAGGTTTATCGGATCGATCATTATCTCGGTAAGGAGACCGTGCAAAATCTTACCGTGCTGCGTTTTGCCAATACGCTGATCGAACCGATCTGGAACCGCAATTACATCGATCATGTGCAGATCACGGTGGCCGAGGATGCGGGGATCGGCACCCGTGCCGGTTATTTCGACAGCGCCGGGACACTGCGGGACATGGTGCAAAATCACCTGCTGCAACTGGTGTCGGTGGTGGCGATGGAGCCGCCCGCAACGCTGTCTTCGAGGGATCGCCGCGACGAGAAGGTCAAGGTGTTCCGGTCCATCCGCCCGTTGGTCGAGACGGATATCGCGCGCTCGGTGGTCCGCGGCCAGTACGCCGATGGCGTGATCGATGGCAAACCGGTCAAGGGCTATCTGCAGGAGGAGGGCGTAGCCGACGATTCCTCTACCGAGACCTATGTGGCCATGCGGCTGTTTATCGACAACTGGCGCTGGCGCAATGTGCCGTTCTATCTGCGCACCGGCAAGCGTCTGCCGATGAAGCGCTCACAGATCGCGATCCGATTCCGGCATCCACCGCAGCAGCTGTTCCACTCGACCGCGCTGGCCGAGATCGACGCCAACTGGATACGGCTCGAGATCCACCCCGAGGAATGCGTCGAGATCGATCTCCACGCGAAGGAACCGGGGCTGGATCTCAAGTCCCGGGTGATGCGGTTCAGCACGCGTTATCGCCAGTCAGAAGATCCGTCCGGTGATGCCTACGAGACACTCCTTCTCGACGTCATAGAAGGCGATCGCAGTCTGTTTATCCGTTATGACGAAGTCGAAGAGTCCTGGCGCGTTGTCGAGCCGGCGATGAAGGCCTGGGCGGCGGATTCTGCCGCTCCGCCGACTTATCCGGCCGGCAGCTGGGGACCGGTAGAGGGCGAGACGCTGCCGAGTCACAAGGCCCATCGATGGCGCCTCTAGCAGCGGCGCATCACCTTAGCAGGCAGGCGCTCGTATGAAAGATCAGCTCTTGAGATGGCACGTCTACGCGAACCCGGGCGAGCTGCTGGCCGCAGCAGAAGCTGTCGTGAAGCGGGCGGCCACCGAGGCCATTGAGCGCCGGGGGCGTTTTGATCTCGTGCTGGCGGGGGGCAGCACGCCCCGTGGTCTGTATGAACGTCTGGCGATGGGCGCAGGGGGCCCGGGCTGGCATGTCTGGTTTGGTGACGAGCGTTGTCTCGGCGCCAATGACCCGGACCGCAACGAAACCATGGCGCGGCAAGCCTGGCTGGACCAATCGGGAATCCCCGCCGGGCAGATCCACGGTATTCCGCCGATCCGCGATCCGGAGGCCGCGGCGGCGGCCTATACGGCGTTGCTTGCGGGTCTGGGCGATTTCGATCTGGTGTTGCTCGGTATCGGTGAGGATGGACACACGGCCAGCCTGTTTCCGGGCGATGAGACCGGTCAGACCGTCGCATCCACGGATGCCATTGCAGTCTTCGACGCGCCAAAACCGCCCCCGCAGCGGGTCAGTCTGAGCGCAGATCGGCTGAGTCGTAGTCGACAGGTGGTCGTGCTCGCGACCGGTCGGGGAAAATCCGACGCCATAACAAGATGGCGGCGCGGCGACGATCTGCCGATTGGACGCATAACGCCGCGCGCGGGTGTCGATGTGTTTGCGGACCGGGAAGCAGTGTCCGGCAGCGGGACCGAAGCGAGCGCATGAATATCGCTTCGAATACTGACATCGCCAGACATGCGCCAACGATCCGCTCACGCGGCCTCGTAACGGGAGCCGGTGATAGACCCCGGACCGCTTGCCATCATCACCGCCGCGCTGCTGTTCTATTCAACAAATTGCAGTGGCATTGGCACTCCGGGACCGTCGGCTACGCTTCCCAAGGTGTCGCTCTGATGCGATAGACGGCGGTCCAGGTTTCACCCCCGTCGAAAGACATTTCCATCACCCAGTTCCAACCGGTGTCGTCGGGCGGGAAGAAGGTGATCCTGCGTGGCGGATCCTGAACCGGAGACAGGATATCCATCACGATAGCGCCGCTGTCGCTCTGTTTCGCGCTGATGTGCATCAGACCCTTCTGCGCAGGCGTGGCCCAGACGATTTCCCAGCTTTCGGTCTCGGGGTTATAGATCCGCAAGTTGGTGCCAAAGCCGCCGCCGTTGGGCATCCAGTAGTCCTGAACGCCGGTGCCGTCTCCAATGCACACAAACGTCCAGCGTGCGCCTTGTCCCGGGCTCCAGCCGCTGCCGTCTTTGGCGAAACTCTCGTCGTCGATTTTCCAGTCGCCGATATAGCGGCCGAACTGCGCAATCGAGCCTTCCATGCAGGCGCCTGGATCTGAGTTGGCGACTGAAATATCGTCAGCATCTGCCAAACCCACGGACACCAGAAAGGCGATAAGACATAGACGGATCTTGATCATTATTTGCTCCTAACATAGCCAAAAGCCGACAAAGGGCCCATAGCATTACGCATCGGAATAGCCGGCAGGCTGACTATCTGCCGGCAACGGCGATGTTCTGCGGCGCTGGATTCGGCCGTTGACCTGTGCAATAGATTTGAGAACTGAAGGTAACACCAAGCCCTTGATAAGCGAGATAGGGGTCTCGAAATCGCTTCAATCCTGGAGGCTGGGCAGGCTTCGTTAGCCGCATCGGGCTGCGTCAGAGTTTTAGTCAAGCAAAATCGAGTACTGGCGTTTGGGCCAGCCACGCCGCGCACGCGCCCAGCAAGCCGACCAAGCGAATGGTATGCGGGAGACCTCACGGAGCAGGGCAAACCGACATCTAGTCAAAATCAGCAACTGTTGTGCAGGTCGCCGGCCTAGTGCGGTCGATGCTGGCGACGATACTCGCGCGGGCTGACGCCAGCGATGCGTTTGAAAGCCCGGCTGAAGTGTGACGGATCTTCGTAGCCGACCTCCAGGGCAATCTCCAGTGCCGTTGCGTCGGTTTCTCTTAATAGCCGGGCAGCGACCTCGAATCGAATCTCACCAATCAGGCCGGAGTAAGACAGGGCACCTTTCTTCAGGCGCCTCTGCAGCGTGCGGATGCTGGTCCCGGCCATTTCGGCAGCAAGCCCTATATCTGGCAGTTGCTCAGGCAGATAGGCGGACAACACAGCCCTCAGCAAATTGCTGCCATCGGTTCCTAAAACAGCAGCGATTGGGGGCGCGGCGGGCAGGCTGGCGTGTGATCGACTGACATCGGATGTGACGCGAGGCGGCAAGCTCAACAGCTCGTACGGCACGGTAATCGAGGTAAACTTCTGCCCGGTGATGAAATGTGTGTTCGGGAACTGTTCCGCGGCATACCGACCGGGTAT
>JBATKC010000014.1:0-10233 GCA_049669065.1 Gammaproteobacteria bacterium | reverse complement strand
CCTCAGGGCCGAGAGATCCCGCGACCTGGCGCCGCTGCCTGGCGCTGACCGGCGCGCTGATGGGGCGGCGCTATGATCCCGACGAGGCGGTCATCGTCAAGGCCAACGTGCCGGTCAACTTCATGCTCGGGCCGTTGATGGGTCTGCATCCGGAGTCACGCGGCGTGCTGCTCTATGCGGATCTGGAACGCTATGTCATGTCGGTGTTGAAGACGCCGATGCATCGGCGCTGGGTCGGCAACGTCAGCGCGCATGTAGCTGGCGGTATCCGGGCGACGACGGAATTGGCGGAGACGGATCAGGCAAGCCTGACGACAGCGGAGCGCGCGGCCTGCCTTTGGGCCGTGCAGATGCTGCGGTTCCGCGCCGCGCTGGCCGAGAACGAG
Organism: Gammaproteobacteria bacterium; assembly: GCA_049669065.1. Lineage (GTDB taxonomy): Bacteria > Pseudomonadota > Gammaproteobacteria > Steroidobacterales > XN24 > CAMYOC01. The sequence goes on along the minus strand of JBATKC010000014.1, from coordinate 9,847 downwards.
ACCCTGCGCAGCCTTGACTGCGAAGCCCTGTTCGCCAGTCCCGAGCAGACACTGGGACGCTGTTTCGAGCATTTCGGCGTGGCATTGCCGGCCGTCGCCATCGCGGCCATCGCCAGCGGAGAGTTGTTCCGTCGCCATGCCAAAGACCCGCGGCGTGCCTACGACCGTGGGCAACGGGAGCGGGAACTCGAGGATCTGCGGGCCGAACTGGACGGTGATCTGGAGCAGGCCCGATCATGGATCAGGCGGAGCGGGCTCGGGGACCTGACGCTGCCGGCCGACAGCGCGGTGTGAATGCAGCTGCGGTCTGGCCCGGCCTCCGATCAGCCGGCATGCACGCGGATGGTTTGTCCGATCTCGTTCATCATCCAGCGCAGGTGGTCATAATCAGGATGACGGATGCGGATCCAGGCATTGGCCATGTAGCCGGCCTCCACCCCCTGGGTCGGCGCCCCGGGATCGGGGAAGCGGCTGGCCACGATCCATTCACCGAATCGGTTCTGGATATCGGCCACGCCTTCATAGCCGCGGATGTGGCCATCCCGGTCCGGGCGCAGCGCGATCAGGCCCGCGGCATATTGCCGGCTCGGTGTCAGCCAGGTACGGCCGTGGACGATAGTGTTGGCCCAGTCCTCGTACAGATCGAAGTCGTTGGCGGCGCAATAGACATCCCACTGGCAGACGCCGGGCGGGCGGCAGCCGATCTCCGAAAAGCGCAGGCCCTTGGGACCGAAGAACCACTCCATGTGCGTGGGTGAGGTAGTTATACCCAGTGTCTCGATGACCTTGCGGCCCATGGCGCGTATCTCGGCATAGCCGGTTGCATCGAGGCGGTTGGTGGTCACCATCTGCGGGGAGATCCAGCGGTTGCGCATCGCCTCCAGCACATTCGGGTAGTAGTGGGTGATGAAGTCGTGGGCCACGTGACCGTTCACGGTGATCGTGTCGTAGTAACCCTCATGGCCCTCGACGAACTCCTCCAGCGCTACGCTGGCGCCATCGATCAGTCCGCAGGCACGCATCACCCGCTCGAGCTCGCCGTCGTCATCGACCCGCCAGGTGGCGGCGGCGCCGGCCGAATCACGCGGTTTGACGATCAGCGGATAGCCGAAACGGGCTGCAAAATCCCTGGCCTCGGCCGCGTCGCTGGTGCCGATCGACTGCGCGCAGGACACACCCGCGTCGCGCAGCGCGTCTTTCATCGACGGCTTGTCACGGCATAGCCAGGCAGTGTGCAGCGAGGTGCCGGGGATATGGCAGGCTTCGCGCACCTTGGCTACGGGCAGGATGTGCGCTTCGATCGTCGCCTCCAGACGATCGACCCAGTGCCGTGACTGTATCTTGCGCACCGTGTCCATCAACACACGCTCGCTGGTGACCGACGGCACGTGCTCGTACTCGTCCAGCCAGCCGTGTAGCTCTTGATCCAGCCAGTCCCAGGGGCGCTCACCGATGCCGATCACCCGCGCGCCCACTTTCTTCAGGGCACGGGCGAACTGGCGCTGGTTATCCGGGAAAGCGGGCTCGATAAAGATGACGTTCATGTTGGCATCGCTCAGGCAAGATCATCCAGGTACACAGGCAGCATCGCGCGCCAGGCGGGCCAGTCGTGATCCCACTCCGGGCCCCATGGATCGACGCGATTGGGTATGGATTTATCGCCCAGCGCTCTGGCCATCCGCCACGACTCTTCCGGGTCCTCCCAGCGGCCACCGACGTAGGCGAGCAATACGAAGCGGCGGCGCAGCAGCTCAAGCTGCGGCGACTCGCCAAGGTTCGGCAGATAATGCAGCGGCGACGAGAAATAGAAGTCCTCGAAGAATTGTCCCTGCAGCCAGCGCTGCAGATCATAGGTACCGCTCATGCCGATGGCGCAGCGGAACGCGTCCGGATGCCGGCACAGAGAGGCGACCGCATTGAATGCGCCGAGGGAGGCGCCCGCAGTTACGATCTCGATATCCGCTTGTCTGCAGTCAGTACGGATGGCGGGCACCACTTCGCGGTAGATAAAGCTGTCAAACGCATTCTGCAGCCGCGCCCGATACAGCGGCGCGTGGCCGTCTTCGATCCACGCCCGGCCGGCGACGCTGTCACAGGAGTAGACCTTGACCCGGCCGCTTTCGATCAGCGGCCAGATCGCGCCGATCAGGTGGAAGCGCTCCACTTCCTCGGCGTCGCCACCGGCGGTGGGGAACAGCAGTACCGGGGTCCCGAAATGCCCCCAGCGGACCATCCTCACCTCGCGTTCGAGGCGTGCCGAATACCAGACCGAAATCTCCTTCATTGGAGTGACTGCCGGTGATAGTCGCGCCACTGCTGGATGCGCTGCCAGAAGAGTTCGGTGAATTCATCTATTTCATGCGCCGGGAACAGCGCCTCGACTTTCTTCCGCACCGCGTCGCGGGCGACATCCGTGGTGAAGAACTCCAGCGCGACCTCATCCAGGTCGCTCAAATACTGCGCGCAGAATTCCTCGAAGCGCTCGGTCTCGAAGCGCTGATGGGCGATGGCAGCATAGGCGCTGATCTTCTCCCGCATCGACCGATCGCTGTCGGCGATGTCGAAATACGGCGCCCAGTCCAGGTTCGGTCGCATGCGCCGGCCGCTGGCAGCGCAGAACAGTGACCAGCGGACATTGGCCATCACCAGCCACGGGAAATGATAGTGCAGGGACGTGACCTGGGAGTCCGGGCAGGCGTTGGCGAAGTCGATGGGGAACCAGTCGTCGCCCTGTCTGAGGGCCTCGCAGGAATTGAAATCCCAGCCGAAGAAGCTGTTGATGGTCAGGGTCATGTCCCCGAGCAGCGCCACGTCATCCGCGCTCAAAAAATCTTCCTCGACCCGATAACGGTCATGCAGCGCAGCGCCGGGATCGTAGCTCACCGGCCGCAGCTGTGGTCCGAGCCCGATACAGCGGATAAAGCGATCATGGGGCAGGATCGCCTTCTGCAGATGCATGACCCGGGTGCCGCTGCTGTCGTACGCGGCGTGCAGCTCGGCACCGTTTTCGATCTTGTTCACGCCGACCCAGGCGCCGCCATCGTACGGCTTCAGGAAAGACGGGTAGCCGAGTTGCTCGCCGATCTGGTCCAGATCGAAAAGACTGGCGTAGCGTTCGAGCGTGCTCTGCAGGTCCGGTGATGGCAGATAGCTTTTCTGCGGCAGCAACCAGGTGTCTGGCACCGGCAGACCGAGCCGCATCATGCCCACGTAACTGGTGTGCTTCTCCATGGATTGCAGCGACCAGGGGTTGTTAAATACGTACACGCCGTCCATCAGTACCGATTTCTTGATCCACTCCCGACTCGGATGGAACCAGTGGGTCAGGCGATCGACCACGACGTCGTAACGGCACGGCTGGCGCAGTGAAAACGGTTCGATCGAGACACGATCGACAGCGAAGCGCATCTCGCCACCGTCGATCGGGACAACCGGATCGAGACGTTTGATCAGTTCCTCATAGCAGATCGGCCAACAGATGTCGGCGCCCAGGGACAGACCGATATGTTTGGTGACTGTAGCCACGTCGTGCTCCCCTGCGCCCGGCGGCTCGAGCCGCATTTTTTATTGGTCGGACTACCGACTTTAGGCGCTTATTCGTAAATCATCCAGAGCGGGCCCGGGAAAAGCCAGCTCAGCCCGTCACGCAGCCGATCCCGCCAGTTTTCCCAGTTGTGCCCGTCACGGACCTCGTGGAAACGCACCTGGATGTCGCTTTCCTGTAACAGGGGAACTATGGAGCGATTCTCGTAAATAAGGGATTCGTAGATACCGCAGGCCAGATAGACCCGGCGTGTCGGGCGCCCGGGGCGCATCCGGAATCGATTCATAAACTCGACCACCGGATCGAATACCGGCCCCCGCCGATGCGTGCCGATATCGCTGAAGGCGAAGGAACCGGACAACAGCAGCAGGCGGTCGAACACGCCTGGATAAAGCCAGGCGGTGGCCAGCGAGGCCACGGCGCCGAAGCTGGCGCCCATCAGCGCACGACGTGCCGGATTCTCCTCGAGCGGCAGTCTGCGTTGCAATGTGGGCAGAAGTTCTTCGGCGAGGAATGCAGCGTGGCGCGCATCACCCGCATATTCCCGTAGCCGGTCGCCGGCCTGGGTCATGGCCACGATCATCGGCGGTATTTCGAGTCGCTCGATCAGGTTGTCCAGCACCGCCTTGAGATCGGCGAAACGGAGGAAGTCGGCGCCATCGTGGACAACCAGCAGCGGGTAATGGCGACTGCGGCGGAAGCGTGCCGGCAGATAACACTGCACTTCCCGCGGCCCTTCGAGGTATCGGCTATGCAGATTCAAGGCCTCGATGGCACCCGGCCGCGCGCCCGTGTCAGGCAGCGTCCACACCGGGCGTTTATAGCCGAAAGCGCGGCATACCGAGTTTTTGCCAAAAGGGTCCTCGGCGGTAAGCGCATTGAGCGGATCGGTGATCCAGTGGTTGTTCCCGTCGCGGACCACATCGAATTTGTATTCGATGCGGGAGTGCGGGGGCAGTTCGATAAAAAGATGCCACAGATCCGTATCGGGGACCCGCTCCAGGGCCTGAGACGAGGGCAGGCCGTAGACCCAGTGCTGAAGCAGCACCGCCTCCGCCTCACCCCGATAGATGAAGGTCACGCCACGCGCATCGGCCAGCGGAAACTCGTGCCCGGCGATAAAGCCGTCGATCGCCTCGGCGGTGGGCACGCCACCGTTGAGCAATTCCTTCAGGTCCCGGTTCATGACGGCATCACCGGTCGCAGGCGGCCCCTGCGGGTCATGTTGAGCACAGAGCTGGCGCTGACCAAACGGCCGCCACGCCATACCAGGCTGGCGCCCGGGTCCAGCGTCATGCAGCGGGCGGGCAGAAATCGTCGGCTAAACAACGCGACCCGCCGCTCGTCTCCCAGCCTCAGCCGGCGACTGGCGTGAGGCAGGGGCACCACGCCGTGGACCAGACCGAGCCCCACATCGGCCACCTCGGCGATGCCGCTGCCCTGGGCCGGATCATCGTGGAACAGGACGATTTGGTCGGCGATGGCCATGGCCCCGGCGGACCAGGCGATGACGGCCTGATCCGCGAGCAGCTCCGCCACCCCGAACAGCCGCATCCGGTTGAGCAGGAGCTCCACATGCCCGCCCGCGATCAGCAGGACCGGGCACGAACTCAGCTGCCCGGCGATCTCCTTCCGGTGCTCGGCAATGACACCATGGTTGACCGGGTCCAGGCGGGTGTTGAACGACTCCAGCAGGCCACGGATCCGGCGCAGATGCTGTCGATCCAGCGTCCGTAATGCGCGCATGGCGGCGCGCCGCTCGTTCTGCACCAGGTCTGCGCTGCCGGTTTCTAACTCCAGCTCACGCACCGCAGCCATCGCGTGATCGAGCCGGCGCCGGTAAAGGCGCTGCATTTCGCGCAGCCGCCGCTGTCGTTCCCGATAAGCCTCATGGAAGCTCCGATCCCGGGAAAAAACGTCCTCGGCCCGGCGATAAAGTCCGAGATCGACGGTCTTGCCCGGGATGTGCTGATCCAGGTCTTGCAGCTCCCCCTCGCGTTCCTGCCAGCCGGCTGTCACCGCGCAGACCGGACCGGTCAGGCCGATCCGTTCGAGCATTGGCGCGAGATTCGGGGTGTCCCGCTGCGGACCGAGCATGGCGCGAATAGTCATGGCCGCCTAATCTGGTTAATGCATGATGGCTTGTCAACGCGGTCCCGGGCGCCGGTTACCCGGCCGGGACACAACGCAGCAGCGGAGGTGTGGAGTGACTAACTTCCTTATTATCGGCGCCAGTCGCGGAATCGGCGAGGGTTTCAGTCTCGGTCTGCCCGAGGAGGGGGACAATGTCTGGCTGGTATCGAGGACTCGCCCGGACGCGCTGGACGAAGACGACGGCGTCGACCGGGACTGGCTCGAGCTGGATGTGGCCGAGGAGGGTTCCGGCCTGCAGATCGCCGAGTGGCTCGGGGACGATGAGGTCCTCGACGTGGTGATCTATAACGCCGGCGTCTGGGAGTCTGGCGGCTTCGAGCCGGAATACGATTTCGACCAGGCGCCGGAGGAAGAGAGCTGGCATATTATCGAGGTCAATCTGGGCGCGGCTGTGACCTGCATTCAGGCGGTATTGCCGCATCTGCGCCGCTCCGGCAAGGGCCGGGTCATCCTGATGGGGTCCGCCGCCGGGCTCGAGAACACTGGACTGTTAGAGGTCGCCTATACGGCCTCCAAGTTTGGCGTGCGCGGTCTGGCTCAGGCTCTGCGCGAGAATCTGCGCTGGGATCGTATCGGCGTTACCTGCATCAATCCGGGGGAAGTGGCCAACGAGATACCCTACGCCGAGGGGCCCGAGGCAGCGCTGGAAGCCTATGAGAACAGCCGCATCCCGATCCAGGATATCGTCGATCTGGTCCGCTGCGTCATCGATCTGTCACCGGCGGCGTGTGTCAAGGAGATCAATATCCCCGCGATGAGCGATGAATACGCCTGAAACGCTTGCGCGCGGGATCGCCGCGGTCCTCGACCACCCGATCGCCGGGGCAGCGCTGAGACTGACGACCTGCCTGTTGGTGCTGGTCTTTTTTCAGATCGGTTACCGCTGGGGCTACACGGGTCACCGCGGCCCCGGTGTGTTCGACGCGACCCTGGCGCTGGACCAGATGCTGCCGCTGGTGCCTCAGTTCATCGTCTTCTACATGTTTGGCTATGTGTTCGTGCTGGTGCCCTGTCTGGCCGTCCGTCAGCGGCACGATTTCTACGCCGCCACGGTCAGCTTCTGCATGATGCTGGGTGTCGCGTTCCTGATGTTCCACTTTATGCCGGTGCATATGCAGAAGACCATGCCGCTGGGGGATGCATGGTATGCCCGCTGGACGCGTTTTCAGCAGAACGTGGACACCTATTACAACAATTTCCCGAGTCTGCATGTGGCGCTAAATGTGTTCGCTTACAGCCTGCTCGCCCGGCAGGCCCGCCGGCTGAGCTGGTGGTGGCTGCCGGTGCCGGTGTTGGTCATCGTCTCGACGCTGCTGGTCAAACAGCATCTGGTGCTGGACGTAATCGGCGGCATCGTGCTGGCCGCGGCCGGATTGGTGTTTTTCCGCTTTCTACGGACGCGATCGCCGAGCATCGTGTTGGGCGCGTTCGCGGTCTGTTTCTCCTCGCTGCTGTTCCTGCTGCTGAGCCATCTGGAACGTCTGCAAATGACCTGGCGCAAGATCATCCGTTTTGTCGACGCCGGTGGCGCGGCAGCCGAGGTCGTCGGCGCCGGGCTGGTCGCATTGTTGCTCATCGCCTGGCTGTCGGGCCGAAGCGCGCGGCAGATAGATTAGTGCTGCAGATGCCTGGACACTCGTTTCGGCCAGGTGCAGAATCTCTCCACAGGAAGACCCCGCCGGGTCTATGAGGGATCGGTCGGCTCGATCGAACCGGGGATCCGGCGGCATTGACCCGCTGCGTATGCACGCAAAATCACCCACTACCAGGCAAGCTCGTCGCGGTGACCTCGATGGTTTTCTCGAGCTTGAGATTCGAGCCCAGCCGGACGACGTGAGTTGCGGCCCGACCTCACTGCATGCGGTCTACAGCTTTCTCGGTTTTGGTCAGTCATTGAGCGAGTTGATCGGCGAGATCCGCAGCCTGAAGGAAGGCGGCACGCTGGCGGCATTTCTTGGCATCGATGCGCTAGAAAAAGGCTTTTCGGCGCGGCTCTACAGCTACGATCTGAAAGTGTTCGACCCCAGCTGGCGCGACCTGTCCAGCGGCGGTCTGGCCGATAAGCTCAAGGCGCAGCTGCAGCTCAAAAAAGGCAAGCGATTTCGCACCGGCAGCGAGGCTTATCTGCATTTTCTCGAGCTCGGCGGGGAGATAGCCTTTGATGATCTCACCCCCGAACTGCTCGGCCGTATATTCGCTACCGGGTTGCCGATCCTGACCGGGCTGTCGGCCAGCTATCTGTACCAGAGCAAACGCGAGTATACGGACCGCAAGGACAAGGCCCACGAGGATGACCTGCGCGGTACTCCAGTCGGGCATTTCGTCGTGCTCTGCGGTACTCGCGGCGGACTGGTACGGGTCGCCGACCCGTTCTACGACAACCCGATGAGCCACGGCCACTTCTATGACGTGCCTGTGAACCGCCTGATCCGCGCGATCTTGCTGGGTGTGATCACCTATGACGCCAACCTGCTGGTAGTGGGGAAAGGCAAGCTGCCGTGAGGCGCTACATCGTCGTCGATAATCCGGCGGTCTGGACGCTCGGCGGCCACGGCGCCGAGGTGATCTCGGTGGCCGAGTACCTTTCCGCAGCCCGGTCCCGTGGCGGTCGCCGGGTGCGGGTGTTCAACCTCGCCGCATCGTTCCGCTATCAGTCGCGAGGCTACTACGTATCGCTGTTGGCCGAGGCACGGGGCCACAAAGTCATCCCGTCGGTAAAGACCATCCAGGAGATCAACGCGCGCAGCATCGTTCGTGTGTTGCCTGCCGATGTTGACGACCTGATACAGAAGAGCCTCAAGCACATTCGCTCCGAGGAGTTCACCTTGACCGTTTATTTCGGCGAGAACCTGGCCGCGGTGCACGCACGGCTAGCGGCTGCGCTGTATCAGCTGTTCCAGGCGCCGTTCCTGCGTTTCCGCTTCCGCCGTGGCCGCGAGCACTGGACCATCCGCGGCGTTCGCGCGCTGGCCCTGGATGACGTGCCTGACTCCCACAGAGACTTTGTGCGCGCCGCAGCACGGCGCTATTTCAGCCGTAAGCGATTTAGTTCCCAGCGTCGCGACCGCTCCCAGTACGACCTTGCTATCCTCGTTAATCGCGAGGAGAAGTCGCCGCCCTCGGATCGTCAAGCGCTGCAATTATTCGTCAAGGCCGCGCGCAAGGAAGGCTTCAGCGTCGAATTTGTCGGTCGCGATGATTATCATCGCGTCAGCGAATTCGACGCTCTGTTCATACGTGAGACCACATCTGTGGATCACCACACCTGGCGTTTCTCTCAGCGCGCTGCCACCGAGGGTTTGGCGGTCATCGACGACCCCGACTCGATCCTGCGCTGTGCGAACAAAGTCTACCTGGCTGAAGTTATGCGCGGCGCCGGGGTGCCGATCCCGGAGACCGTGGTGCTGCAGAAGGACAATCGAGTGGAGGCGTTGGGACTGCTCGGATTACCCTGCGTGCTCAAGCTGCCGGATTCGTCGTTCTCTCAGGGCGTGGTCAAGGCCAGCAGTCGGGAGCAGTTCATGAGCGAGACCGCGCGAATGCTGTCATCCTCGGACCTGCTTATCGCACAAGAATATATACCGACCGAGTTCGATTGGCGTATCGGCATCCTCGACGGGCGACCGCTGTATGCCTGCCGCTACTTTATGGCCCGGGGCCATTGGCAGATCTACAACTGGCTAAGCGAGACCCGCAGCGATGAGTCGGGCGGCTGGGATACGCTGGCCATCGACGACGTACCGGGCGAAATCGTGACCACCGCGCTGCAGGCAGCCGCGCTGGTCGGTGACGGCCTCTACGGCGTCGATCTGAAGAGCGTAGAGGGTCGCGTTGTGGTGATTGAGATCAACGACAACCCGAGCATCGAGTCCGGGGTCGAGGATCAGGTGCTGGGTAAGGAGTTATATGCGGCGGTCATGCGAGCCTTCCGGCGGCGGGTTGAGGCGAGAAGCGAGAATCCCGGATGAAGGCGACGGATCGTTGGGGTCTGTTCGATGTCTTCGGCGTCGAGATGGAGTACATGATCGTCGACCGGACTTCGCTCGCGGTGCGGCCAATCGCCGACGACCTTCTGCGCAACGAAGCAGGCGAATTTGTGCAGAGTGTCGAGCGCGATGACTATGCCTGGTCCAATGAACTGGTCTGCCA
>JBATKC010000013.1:0-2445 GCA_049669065.1 Gammaproteobacteria bacterium | reverse complement strand
GGGCAGACCATCTAGCAGAACCATCGCCGCGCCCCGGCGCTACGGAGACGGCGCTGCCGATCAAGCGCTGAGAGACGCCACGTAGACCGCGGCCAGCTGCTCGAAACCGGCCACGTCGGCGGCGTCAAAACGCGCAGGCTCGGGGCTATCCAGATCAAGTACGCCAAGCAAGCCGCCGGTGGCGTCGATCAGGGGTACCACGACTTCGGAGCGGGAATCCGCGTCGCAAGGGATATGGCCTTCGAAGTGGTCCACATCGTCGACTCGCACCGTCTCGCGCCGCCCGGCCGCCGTCCCGCACACGCCGCGGCCGATGGCGATTCGGACACAGGCCGGCTTGCCCTGAAACGGGCCTACCACGAGTTCATCGCCACGCAGGAAATAGAAGCCCGCCCAATTCAGTCCGGGCACGCTATGGAAGATCAGCGCAGCCAGATTGGCGGCGTTGGCCACCGGGTCGCGCTCCCCTTGCAGCAGGGCCTCGGCCTGCGCCCTCAGCGAACGATACAGCTCGTCCTTGTTCGCATACTGCTGTTCGCCTGGATCAAACACCGGTTCTCCCACCAACGGTTCAGGCGCGGCCTGCATCGAAACTCAACACGTCGGCGATATGGTCGCAGCCGGCGAGCCACATGACCAGACGATCGAAGCCCAGCGCGACACCCGTACACTCCGGCAGACCCGCATCCAGCGCCGCCAGCAGGCGGTGGTCCACCGGCGGCTGTTTGAGCCTGGCGTCCCGGCGCCGCTGCAGATCCCGTTCGAAGCGCCCGGCCTGCTCTGCCGCGTCACGTAATTCATAAAAACCATTGGCCAGCTCCATGCCGCCGAGAAACAGCTCGAAACGCTCTGCCACCGGCGGATCGTCCGCCCGGATCCGGGCCAGCGCCGCCTGGCTGGCGGGGAAATCAAACACGAAAACAGGGATCTCCGCAGGCATCGCCGGCTCTACTATCGTGGCCAGCAGCAGATCGAGCAGCGCGTCGCGATCCGCGCTCAGCCCCTCCGGCACCGGCACCCCGGTTTCGCTGAGGCGCCTCAGAATGGCTGGCGTGGCGGCCACAAGCGGATCGATCCCGGCGAACTCCAGGCACAGGGTGCGATAGCTGATCCGACGCGCCGGCCGCAGCTCGCGGTGACCCGCGCCAAGCACGCCCAGCAGGGACTCGATCTCGTCCATCATGCGCTGGATATCAAGATCCAGCCGATACCATTCCACCATGGTGAATTCGGGGTTGTGGCGGCGCCCGGACTCGCCGTCGCGGAATACATGGCACACCTGATAGATGTCGCCGGTGCCGGCCGCCAACAGGCGCTTCATGAAGAACTCCGGCGAGGTCTGCAGGTACATCGGCCGGCCAGACAAGCGTGTTTCCAGGCTCTGGATGTGGGGATCGGTCACGGCGGCGGCAGACAGCGCCGGTGTCTCCACTTCCATTACACCGTGGTCGGCGAACCAGCCGCGCAGCCGCCTCAACAAGGTCGCCCTCAGAGCCAGGACGTCGAGACCGGCCGAGGGTCGCCAGTCGTCGGAGGGAAATTTCATCTCTGCCGCCGCGGCGCGGCGGCGTCAGTCCTTGACCCGGGAGACATACTCGCCGGAGCGGGTGTCGACGCGGATCATCTCACCCTCTTCGACAAACAGCGGCACACGCACAACGGCGCCGGTCTCCAGCTTGGCGGGCTTGACACCGCCCTGGGCGGTATCGCCACGCACGCCGGGATCGGTCTCGACGATCTTGAGCTCGACAAAGTTGGGCGGGTTGACCGACAGGGGCGCGTTGTTCCACAAGGTGATCTGGCACATGTCCTGCTCTTTCAGCCACTGGCGGGCCTCGCCCACCGCCACTGCATCGGCGGCGTGCTGCTCGTAGGTGTCCGGGACCATAAAGTGATAGAACTCGCCGTCTGAATACAGATACTGCATATCGGTATCCACTACGTCCGCCGCTTCGACCGAGTCCCCGGACTTGAAGGTCTTGTCGACCACACGACCGGTCTTCAGATTGCGGATGCGGACCCGATTGAAAGCCTGGCCCTTGCCAGGCTTGACGAATTCATTCTCGACGATCACGCAGGGATCCTTGTCGATAAGGATTTTGAGGCCGGAACGGAACTCGTTGGTACTATACGAAGCCATCTGTTCACCGAGGTACAGGTCAGCCATGCTGACGGTCGAAGACAAGTCGTCTACCAGGTCGCCCATGATAACCCCTGATCCGGCATCCAGTCAGCAGGCCGGGTGGCAGCAAGCGCTGGCCGCGGCGGTCACCGACCCGCGCGAACTGTTTGCCATGCTGGAGCTGGATAGGTCGCTCTTGCCCGGCGCCAGGGCCGCCCATCAGCAGTTCCGTCTGCGCGTCCCGCGTGGATTTGTCGCCCGCATGCGGCCAGGGGATCCGGCCGACCCGCTACTGCGCCAGGTGCTGCCGCTGGCCGATGAAC
>JBATKC010000012.1:0-4381 GCA_049669065.1 Gammaproteobacteria bacterium | reverse complement strand
GCTAATCGAGGACGGTCATCGTGCCGGGTACCTGTTACGAGCGTCGCTTCCCTTCACCAGGGACCAGACGCCCGACACGGATGCGGTGGCGGGTTTTGCTTCAGGTCTATGGGCATTTCAGGCCTAGTCCCAGCCGAGTTGCTCGAGGCGCTCGTCGTCGATGCCGAAATAATGGGCCAGCTCATGCAGCACCGTGCGCTGAATCTCGACGCGGAGTTCATCTGGCGACAGGTTCAGAGCGAGATGGGGCTCGCGGAATATGAATATCGTATCCGGCAGTTCGGCAACATAGTCTGGACCGCGCTCTTGCAGCGGGATACCGTCGTACAGGCCAAGCAGATCATCCGGCCCCGCATGCTGCTGGTCCGTGGGTCGCTCTTCGATCAATATGCGCAGGTTATCAATGCTGTCGACGGCCCATTGCGGCAGTGTGTCAATGGCCTCGTCGACGATCTGGCTGAACGTGTCCCTATCCATGTCGGGTATGGGCCTTACAGGCTCTGGCATTCGCTGTGAACGATCCGAGATGAAAGGCTGCGGGCGGTCCCGGGTCCACCGACGCGCGGGAGTCGCCACGCCCTGATAGCGAAAGACTGATCATAGTCAGATGGCCATGGACGCGGGCTTGCGTCGCTTGAAGGATTACTCCATCAAGGATTCGGCTGTGGCCAACGCGCTGCGCATCAGGTCGATGACCGATACCGCGGGCCGTTTTAGCGTTCGGATGTCGTCGTAGGCGGCAAAAATACCGGTCCAGTCGTCCTCCCGCCAGCTTGCGAAGTCTGGCAGTTCGATCTCGGACAGCCCGTCTGGCATCGGATATGCGGTGATGTAGAAATACGGATCAGGGTGCGAGGTATCACCAAATGCAAAGCCAAAATTCATCTGCTCATCCGCCCGCTCCTCGTCGTAAGGATCGGTGCCGGGGACCTTGCGGCCGGAGAACCAGAGCATCGACAAGTCGAAGTGATGGGGCCAGAGATATACCGGGGAGGTCTCGTTGCGCTGTTCGGCGCGCAGGCGATTAAGCACCGCGTCGACCCAAAGCGTTGATTTCCACAGCGCGCGCATTTGTTCGACGCAATCTGCCGGCAGTGCCGTATCGTCAAATTCGTCGGGATTGACGTCGACGATCACGCCCCAGCTGGCCAGTCTCGCTACAAGATTTGTAGCCAGCGCGCGGGCACTCAGATTGGCCAGCAACAGGCGTTTGGCGCGACCGTCGCTGGACATCAGGGTAGCGTGGCCGTCGAGCAGATCGAGCCGGATCTCAAAGCCGCCCCAGGGTACATGAATGGTCCCGGTGGTGATGCCGCGGGCGAACGTATGCAGCGGCAGATGCCACCAGTGTTTTTGCCGATAACTCGCGGCACCCCGGATCTTGCCGACGACACGGGTGTAGGCGTGAATCGCATCCCGAGCCTTTGCCCAGGCCGGACCGTCCAGCATGGGTAGATCGATCGAGGGTTCACTCATCGGGTGTGTCTCCTGGCCTGTCCTCCGCCGAATCGCCGCTCAGACCGACACGATGCGGGTCTGCGCGTTACCGCGCTCAGTCGCAACATCGGTGGGATCCTCGGAGCTGGTGGTTGGAAGTTCTTTTCTGGTTCGGGAGTCGAATGTCGAGTTACGGATGATGACTGATCCGGAAGCGTGCGCCCAATGATAGAACATTATGTGAAACCGATCTCCGATGATCCGCCATGGCCAGGCCGCAACGAGGCTGAAAACGCCCCATGTCGCCAGGGTCAACGCTGCTTGCGGACGAAGGCGGCACCGAGGGCGCGGCGTCGCAGATAGCCGTATACCTCGAGCAACGGGAGTTCCTTGGGGCAGACATCCTGGCAGGCCATCAGACCGATACATCCGAACACACCCTCATCGCTGGCGACCACGTCAAACCAGTCACCGTCGCTGCGGCCATCGCGAGGATCCATCATGAACCGTGCCACCCGATTCATACCGGCGGGCGCCAGGAAGCCGCCTCGGGTGTTGGCGACGCCGCAGCTGGCGACGCAGCAACCACACTCGATACAGCGGTCTGACTCGTAGATGGCGACGGCCAGGTCGTCGTCCATTGGTTCTTCGATCGCCTCCGGATCGAAGGGCTGGCGCTCGTGCACCCAGGCCTCGACCCGGCTGCCCATCTCGCGAAACCAGGTACCCGTATCTACCGAGAGATCGCCGATCAATTTGAACGCCGGCAGCGGATGCAGGCGGATCGTCGACGCCAGATCCGAGGTCAGCGTCTTGCAAGCCAGCGTCGGCCGACCGTTGATCATCATGCCGCAGGAGCCGCATACGGCAGAGCGGCAGGCGAAATCAAACTGCAGGCCTGGATCCTGCTCTTCGCGGATGACGTTTAACGCCCGAAACAGCGTCATATAGGGCTCTTCGCGCAGCGTGTAGGTCTGCATCCGGGGCTTGGAACCCGGATCCAGCGGATTGAAGCGAAAGATTTCGAATGTGAGTTCGCGGCCGCTGCCGGATTCAGTCGCCATCTACTTGCCTCAGGCTCCCGTCAGGCCCGCGCGCGCCTCGGCATCATGCCAGACGCCCTCACGCAGACTCGCACCCATGGGCTCTTGTGTCGGCAACCGGCCCTCCCCTTCTTGTCCTGGCAACACTGAATCGTTGTATTGCTCGATGCTGAGCTCCATATCGATGTGGCTGGCCTTGCCGTAGCCTCGATCGCCTGGCGGCAGATCGAGCAGGCCGACCGGCTCGTAGCTGAACACCGGCTCGTCTCGGCTGGCATCCCAGCGTACCAGGGTCCGGTTGAGCCAGTTGCGGTCGTCGCGGGCGGGGAAATCGACGCGCGAGTGGGCGCCACGGCTCTCCTCACGGGCCGATGCGCCCATGGCCGCGACCAGTGCGAGCCGCAGCATACCCTTGAGACGCAGCGCGAAACTCAGCTCCGGGTTGGCGCCGGGGTCGCGACAGCGCAGAACTGCCTGGTCGAGACTGTCATGCAAGCCACGCAATTCCCTGACCGCGGCCCGCAGGTCCTCGCCCTGGCGGAAGATACCCACCTTGCCCATCATGATCTCGCCCATGGCGTCGCGGATGTTGTAGACATTGGGTCCGTCGCCGGTCCGTCCGAGCCAGTCATCGATTGTCAGCTCGGTCTCCTGGAGAAACGCCAGTGCGAGACCGGTGTCGGCTTCGATCTGGTGATCGGCGGCAAATTCCGCCACCCGCGCGCCGACGATGCGGCCGGCCACCAGGGTCTCGGCCAGGCTGTTGCCGCCCAGGCGATTAAAGCCGTGCATATCCCAACAGGCCGCCTCCCCTGCCGCAAACAGCCCCCGCATGCCGTAGGCCTCGCCGTCCTTGTTGACCCGGACACCACCCATGGAATAGTGCTGGGTCGGACGCACCGGGATCAGTTCCTCCCAGGGCTTTATACCGAGAAAGTCACGGCAGATTTCGTAGACCTCGCGCAGCTTCGTAGTCAGGTGTTCTTCGCCCAGATGTCGCAGGTCGAGCCACAGATGCGGGCCGCCCGGATGATCCACACCCTTGCCATCGCTGATCTGGCCCATCATGTGGCGGGAGACCACGTCGCGGCTGGCCAGCTCCTGCTTGGCCGGCTCGAGTTCCACCATGAAGCGTTCCATGTCGCGATTCAGCAGATAACCGCCATCGCCGCGGCAGCCCTCGGTCACGAGGATGCCGCTGGGCCACAGACCGGTCGGGTGGAACTGGACCGCCTCCATATTGCCGAGGGGCACGAGACCGGTGGCCAGGGCGATGGCGGCACCAGTGCCTTCGTTGATCGTCGCGTTCGTGGTGTAACGACCGTAGATGCGGCCGAAGCCCCCGGTGGCGATGACCGTGGCCTTGGCCAGGATCACCCCGACCTGGCCGGTCCGCAGACAGCGGGTGACCGCCCCGTGGCAGCGGCCATCTGCGTGGATCAGCGCCAGCGCCTCGGCGCGATCACGCACCTCGATACCCAGCCTCAGGACCTCGCCATCGATAGCGTATAAGGCTGCGTGGCCGGTCCCGGCGGCCGCGTAACAGGCACGCCACTTGGCGGTGCCGCCAAAATCCCGGTGCATGATCAGACCGGCTTTTTCAGCCGGCTCATCGATGGCCACCTGCTGGCCCTTGATGTGATAGACATTGCGTCCCGGCCGCACCCGGGTCCACGGCACGCCGAAGTGGGCCAGTTCCCGTACCGCGATAGGCGCGCTGTCGGCGAAGATACGCGCGACCTCCTGGTCAGCGCCCCAGTCGGAGCCTCTGACGGTGTCGAGGAAGTGCAGGTCGGTGCTGTCGCCGGCGGCTTTGACGCAATTGCCCAGGGCCGCCTGCATCCCGCCCTGGGCCGCGCAGCTGTGGCTGCGCCGGGGCGGCACCAGCGACAGGATCGTGA
>JBATKC010000011.1:0-9620 GCA_049669065.1 Gammaproteobacteria bacterium | reverse complement strand
ATGTGGAACAGGTCGATACTCGAATGCCGGCGACGTCCTGCTCACCTTTCGGCAGCCTAATAAGCTAATAAGCGAACACCGGCACCCAATTCAGGCGGGTAAACTGTCCCCGTAATTACCGGCCGGTCTTGAATCGGGTCCAGGCCCGGGTCTGGAGCCGCGCGTACCGGGACGAGTGGACCCGGGCTGTGAACAGTGTGGCTTTGACCGCTTCCGGCGGATAGATGACCGGGTTGTTGACGATCTTTTCGTCGATGAACTCGACTGACGCTGTGTTGGCATTGGGGTAAAAGATAAAGTTGGTAATTTCGGCGATCACTTCGGGTTCCAGGATGTAGTTGATGAACAGGTGGGCGTTACCCGGATGCGGCGCATCGCTGGGGATCGCCATCGTGTCTAACCAGATGATCGCCCCTTCCCGCGGGATGCTGTAGGTCAGCTCCACCCCGTTCCCGGATTCGGCGGCCCGTTGGCCGGCCCAGAACACGTCGCCGCTCCAGCTCATGGCGACGCAGATCTCGCCGGTGGCCAGGTCGTCCATGTATCGCTGCGAGTGGGCGTAACGGATATAGGGACGGACCTTGGCCAGCAGCGCCTCCGCGGCTTTCAGGTCGTCGGGGTCCTCGCTGTTTGGGTCCTTGCCCAGATAGGCGAGGGCGGTCGCGAAGACTTCGCTCGGCGCATCCAGAAAACTGACGCCACATTCCGACAGTCTGGCGATGACTTCGGGATCGAACAGCGCGTCCCAGCTGTCCATCGGCGCGTCGGGGAATACAGCTCGGACCTTGGCTTCGTTGTACCCGATGCCGGTCGTGCCCCACGCGTAGGGGACGCCGTGCTCGTTGTCAGGATCGTGCGCCGTCAGCCGCTCCAGGATATCTGCGTCCAGATTCCCGTAGTTGCTGAGCAGCGTCTTGTCCACCTTCTGGAACACGCCTGCCTTGATCTGCCGCTCGAGGAAGTACGCGGTGGGCAAGACCAGGTCGTAGCCGGTATTGCAGGTAAGCAGTTTGGTCTCCAGCACTTCGTTGGACTCGTAGACATCGTGATTGACCTTGATCCCGGTCCGTTCCTCGAAGTTGGCTACCGTGTCCTCGCCAATGTAGTCCGCCCAGGTGTAGAGGTTGAGGATCTTCTCCTCTTCGGCCTGCGCAGTGACCAAAAAGAGCAGGGCCGACAACAGCCCGACGATCCAGGCACGTCTGCAAATCGAATGCACTGTTGGGTTCTCTCTGTTTGTGTAAGAAAAGGTGTCAGGTGTCCGCGCGTGTGCTCATTCCCCCCAGGTCCTGCGCAACATGCGGATCGCGACCTCGCAGCCGTCATCGGACGTTTTCGGTTGAACTGCCTTGAACTCATCCCAGTGCTCGTTGGTGAAAGAACCGTCTGCGAGTACACCCTTTGGATCGGAGAGGTAATAGTGAACGCCGCCAGGCACGCCATTCGGCATGATCATAATCTCTACCAGCAGCGCATAATCCGTTCCGATGTCCGCCTCCCTGATCTGGGCAGCGAAGGCTTTCGCGCTGTTGGCGACGATCTTTGTCTGGTTGGGGCTGAATACGAAGTCGTAAAGCACCGGTTCCTCTACCAGTACCGGATACGCCAGCTCCTCGGTTTCCAGGAATGTCACCACTTTCTCCGCCAACCGGATATCTGGCTGGATGGTTCCCGGTGGTCTGATCACATTCACCGGATATACCGATACGG
The DNA here is from genome assembly GCA_049669065.1 of Gammaproteobacteria bacterium. Classification (GTDB taxonomy): domain Bacteria; phylum Pseudomonadota; class Gammaproteobacteria; order Steroidobacterales; family XN24; genus CAMYOC01. The sequence continues at coordinate 7,910 of JBATKC010000011.1, read as the reverse complement.
AGAACGGGCCCTCTCGGGCATGGAATTCCTTGCTGGCTTCAGGCGATATGTATGTGTAGCAACCGGACAAGAGCAACGCCACCACCAGCAGAATGCTGCTCCGCCACCCGGAACAGTTCTTGATCTGGGGCAGACTTGTTTCAGGCTTTTTGATGGCTGATCAGGTGCTTCATTGCGTTTATGTTCGGTTCGCGACTACATTCTGAACCAGTTACACAGACATTTCTAGAGCATGCGGAAAAGGTGCCAGGTTTATCTTTCCTGGGGAGAAAATAAACCTGGCACCTTGTTTAACACCGGCACGCGTGTTCCGAGCAATACGGGGACAGATTACCTGCTGCACCCGCCCATCGAGTCGTCGGGCGGTCGACAGACACCGGTGAACTGTCCCCGTATTCGAGATCAGACCGATGGCCCGTATTTCTACTCCGGGACGTCGTCGCCGTGTACCGATACGGCCTCGCTCACGCGCTGCAGTAGTTGCTCGCGCGTGTAGGCGTTCTTTGAGAGGACTTCCTCGACTCGTCCATTCAATCGCCGGCGGTCATCGTCGGTCAGATCTTTGGCAGTCACGACAATGACGGGAATGTGTTCGCACGCCGGCCGTGCACGCAGCTCGGTCAAAAACTCGAAGCCGTCGACCACAGGCATCATCAGGTCCAGCAGGATCAGCTGCGGATTGACACCAGTCAGGATATCCAGCGCTTCCTGGCCGTTACCGGCTTCCGCTACCTCCCATCCCTCCCTGGCCAGCGTCCGGGCCATCATCTCGCGGGTAGCGGCATCGTCTTCGACCAGCAAAGCCAGACTTGCACTCTGGGTGTTCTTGTAACGGCCGATCGTCTTGCGCAGAGCCGCCCGGTCGACCGGCTTCGTGAGATAGTCGACCGCGCCCAGTGCGTAGCCTCGCGTCCGGTCGTCGATCATCGAGACCATGATCACCGGGATGTCGCGTAGCGCCGGGTCCGCTTTCAGCGCGCGTAACACGGACCAGCCATCCATCTCCGGCATCATGACATCGAGGGTGATGGCATCAGGCCGAAGGTCGTGCGCAAGGCGCAGACCCTGTTCGCCACCAGACGCGGTCACGACCTTGAAGCTGTCTTTCTCGATAGCGCGCCGGATGATTTCGCTGGCCTCGGGATCGTCGTCGATGACAAGTATCGTGCTCCCGCCTTTCTCACTCGCGACCCCGGCAGAGATCTGCTCGATAGTTTCGGCGACTGCGGTGGTTGGCGCCTGATCGGCGACGGGTTCTTTCGATGCCGGAAGCCTGGCCGGCAGCCGCATCGTAAACGTAGACCCCACACCCAGTTCGCTGGCGACGGTCATGTCCCCGCCGAGCATCTGGCAGAAGCGTCGGGAGATGGTCAGTCCCAGACCGGTGCCGCCATAATCGCGCGTAGTTGAATTGTCTGCCTGCGAGAATTCCTCGAAGATGTGCTCCAGCTTGTCCTCCGCGATGCCGATCCCGGAGTCGGCCACCGCGAACACCAGCCACTCCTCGCCGTTGGCAGCCTCACGCTCCGCTTTCAATGTGACGGTGCCGTCGTGCGTGAACTTCGCGGCGTTGGACAACATGTTAAGGAGCGTCTGGCGCAGTTTCGTGAAATCCTGATAGGCCTCGCCAAGCTCCGGCCCGCGTTCGATGATCAGACGATTGTTGTTGTTCCCCATGAGTGGATGCGCGGTTGCCGCGACCTGATCGATCAGCTGGCCGACGTCGACGGTCTCGGGGAACGCTACCATCTTGCCTGACTCGATCTTCGACAGATCGAGGACATCGTTGATCAGGGATAGCAGGTGGGTGCCGGCCTGATTGATCTTCTTCAGATCCGGGATGAAATCGTCCTGCCCGACGTCCTCTGCCTCTTCCATCAGCATTTCGCTGTAACCGAGAATGGCGTTCATCGGCGTGCGCAGCTCATGGCTCATGTTGGCGAGGAAGGCGCTCTTGGCCTGGTTGGCCTCGACGGCGGCCTCCTTGCTGGCACGGAGCGCTTCATTTGCCTGTGCAAGCTGCTGCTGATGTTCCTGGTAAGTCCGGAGATAGCCCCGGAACGTGCGGTAGGAGACGAACAGGAGCGCGATCAGGATCAGGATCTGAGCGACCCCGGTTATCACGAGGGTATAGAACGCGACCTTCGAATTCTCCTGCGCCGCGCTGTAGACATCCTGGCTTCGTGCGACCTGGATGCTGCCGAAAGCCGCCAACGCCTCTTTTAGCGTCTCGTAATGGGTCGCTTCCTGCTCGGTCGCGCTGATGAAGGCCGCTACGCGGATTCCCCGATCGATGTAATACCGCGTCTTCGCCTGGGCATCGCGATAGCTTTCCCACGCCGATCGGATGGCCGCAAACTCGCTGCGTCCTGATTCGTCCGCACCACCCTGGTCCAGCCGGTCCTGGATCTGCGACAGGCGGGCCTCCAGGTCTCGTACGCGTTGATCGAGGCGCTGCGTGGTTTGTTCTACCAGCGTCTCGTTGGGGGCCAGGACAGACTCCATGGACAGCATCCGGATGTCCGCGATCGGCGTGGCGATGTCCCGGGCCAGTTCGTCCAGGCTGTCGGCAGAGTCACGCATCGTGACGATGGATTCGTCGACCTGATCCAGGTTCCACAGGTTGTGAAGGCTCTGGCCGATCATCAGCGCGGACGCCACCAGCAGCAGGACGACGATCCGACGGGACAGCGCGCGCTCGCGCCGCACACCCCTTTGTCCACTCGGGATGGGTCTGTCGTCGCTGCCTGCCGGGCCGCTCATCGTGGAGCTTCCCCTATGTACTCACGACTGACCTGTAGCGGTCTCATGCGTTCGGTCGGATAGGGTGCTCCACCCCTTTGCGACCAGTGGAGGTCTGTCACCTCGAGGTCGCGCAGATAGACAAAGGCCGAACGTCCGGGTTGGAACGATACTTCCTTGTTCACCGCATAGACATTGTTCGGATTGGGCAGGAACACCATGTAGTTCCTTTCGTAGACGTAGCGGATGAACTCAGCGAGCAGCGGCACGTAATCGTCCGACTCGATGTCGGTCCGCAGCAGGCGCTGAGTCAGATCGACCAGCTCCGGATTGTCGGGGAGGGTGGACCAGGCGGTCCCTGGAAGATAAACAAAGAACGCCGCCCAGGGGTGCTTATACCAGTCGAAGTTGCCCCACAGCAGCAGATCCCAGGCGATCTCGTTGGTGGCGTCCTGCGTGTCGAAGAGCTGGCGAAACACCTGTTTCTCGCTGTCTACCACTTCCGCTCGCAAGTCTATGTTGACCTGTTCCAGGAAGTACTGGATGTCGCGGGTCAGGAACAGGAAGCTCTCCTGGGCCAGGAGCGTGAGCTGCAGCGGTTGCGCCGGATCCAGGCCGTTCTCCCGCTGATAGTCCTGCACCAGGGCGCGCAGCGCCTGGACACCGAAATCACGGGTGGCCCGATACTCGGCGAAGTAGTCGTCAAGGGATCGGATCGCCTCCGCGACACGGTAGAAGTTGGGTGACACCGTGGTGGGCGACATCACGCCTTCGCCGAGCATGGAGAGATTCAGCAGATATTCCTGGTCGATGGCGTGGTTGATGACGTAGCGGATTCGATCATCGAGGACCGCCGCACTGCCGTTGAGCATGTTGAAGTGCATCGCATAGTTGTTCATCGATGGCGACACGGCCAGTTTGGCATGGGGCGAGAGGACCGTGTCGGCGGCGTGGGCGAAGGGCACCGGCGTGATGTCCAGGCGGCCCTCATCCTGCAACGCCAGCTCATGGGCTTCCTCAATCGGCAGATTGGTATAGATCGTGATGGTCTCGACCTTGGCCTTGTCCTCTCCCCAGTAAGCGGGGTTGGCCTTCAACACGACCTCCGGGGTGCTCCGGTCTCCTTCGACGTACCCTTCGCTCAGCACGTAGGGTCCCAGCGCGAAGGGTCCCGGCTCAGCCAGATTGGGGCAGGTCGGCTTGCCGTTCCAGCCGTGCTTTTCGAGATACTCCGGCGTGTAGAACTGCAGCCAGTTGGCGTCGTGCAGAAAGACGCCGTAGGGCTCGGTCAGCACGAAACGGACGGCGTAGTCATCGATCTTCTCGACCCGGTCGAGGATGGTGCTGAGCTTGGTAAAGGTGAACGGCTGCTGCCGGAAGTACTCCATGTTGAGCAATACCGAGTCCGCATTGAACGGGCTGCCATCCTGGAACCGCACCCCCTCACGCAGACGGAACTCCCAGATCATGTCGTCGATGTTGCGGTGGCTGGTGGCGAGATCGTATTGCCATCCCCGGTCGTTGTTGGCTGGGCGGACGAGCGATGCATTGACCGCGTGGGAGATGGCGAGATACGGAAGGTTCGGGAGAAACAGTTTGATGTGCGATCCCTCCCTCAGCTCTCCCGTGACTTCGCCGGGAGCCGGGTCCGGCGCGAGCCCGATATCCGGTGCTTCGGCGATGGCCGTCGGCAGGTAGGCCGACAAAGCCAGTACGCAGACCAGAAACATACGGCGCAGCGTCCGGTTTCGCGCAGAGCAAGCTCGCGAACCATGGAGCGGCGCGCCCAAGGCGCCTGCGGCTGCGGCAGGTACCGCCAGTTTGTTCTGCGTGTCAGGATCAACCACGTCGACGCCCTTCCTCGAGGATTGCAGTTGTGTTTCGGGGCTGCAGTGGTCCGGGGCCATACGCTTCGCAAATTGGGGTCAGAGTAAAAACCCGATAAAGACCAACGGGGACAGTTTACCTATTTCTTCCCAGTCCCACCCTGGGAGAGGAAATAAGTACATTGTCCCCGTATTTACGGAGCAATAAGTAAGTAAGTGAACACCGGCACCGTGTTCGCAATTCGCGGTCTGCCGTCAGGCGTCGACGCTATTCACTTGCCACTCACACATTCATCCAGAGCGGTGCGGCATGCAGCAATGCATTGCTCGCTGATGGGCTCAGGCTCGTTGGAGCTCTGTCTCGTATCATCGCAAGAAAGCATGCAGCGAGAATTGATAACGTGGCACATGTCGGCGGCAGACAGCGGCTGGTCTGTCTCCATCGCCGGCGTCGGTGGGGCCGACACGTCCGATGTTGGTGATGCACATCCAGCCATCGCAAAGGCAACGAGAATGGTCCCGACTAATAGTGACTTTCTGCTGCAGGTTTTCATCTAGACCTCGTTTCGGTGTTTGCGCAATTCGACCAATATGGCGTCAAGAATCAGCGATTGCAAGCGACGCGGATGGGATGACGAGGAGCATCTGGAAAAGGCGTCGGATTTCTTTTTTCCTAAAAGGGGAAATAAACCTGGCGCCTTTTTACCCTGCGCCTGTCGTCCTTGCTCACTTCAGAACTTTGCCCAGTTCCAGCACGAAGCGATCCCAGGCCGGCGTGCCGGGGTGGATCCAGTCAAAGTGACCGGCGTGCAATCCCACCATCGTGTGCGGCCTTAGTGAGGGGATTTCGTAGGGCACGATGCGGTCCTCGCTGCCCATCAGCAATACGGTGCCCGGTGGCGCCGGCCGCATCGCGGGGTTGGCGGCGTCATCATCGGCACCGGCCTCGCCAAGGAATTGTTTCCCGGCCTTGTTGCAGCCGCCTTCGCCTTGCGCATACGTGGCCATATCGGTGATGGCGGCCAGGCCGATCACTCCAATAGGCGCCAGCCCCGCCGGCGGATCCTGCCCGACCAGCAGCGCCAGGTGTCCCCCGGCGGAATGTCCCGCCAGCACCAGTCTCGACAGATCGACCCGCGCATCGTCGAGTTCGGCGAGTGTCGACAGCGCGGCGCGTACATCTTCAAGCGAACCGGGCCAGCCGCCGCCGGGATCGCCCACGCGCCGGTACTCGATGTTCCACACGGCGTAGCCGGCCTGGTTCAGCGCCGTGGCCAGCGCGCGGCTGTGGTCAATACCGTAGGCGTTGAGCCAGCAGCCGCCGTGTAAGAAGGCCACGGTCGGGGCCGGCACGTCGTCTTCGGGCAACCACAGCTCGGCGAACTGTGGCTCGGCATCGCCATAGCGGACGGTCCGGTCCGGTTCGCCCGCCGGCAGGGCCAGCACCGCGTCGAAACTTACTTCCGGCGCCACCGGCGGATAGTCGGCCGCGGCCAGTTGGGCGGCGCCCAGACAGAGGCATGCGAAAACAAACCGGGGGTCGATCATGGCTGCATAGCTTATTGAGCGGATCACCGGGGTTCAACACGAGCAAGCGCTTCTGTCGCCGCAGTCGACGGATGCCCGCCGCGAGAACGCGGAAGGCAGACCATGACTGGCATGACGGTGCCGGTGTTTTGTATGGCCACGCCGTGTCAGGCCGTCAGACCGGGAAACCCGCGGGCCGCCTCAATGGACACGGTGATCATGTCTCGCAGTGCGTCATCATCGTTTTGAGGCTCATGTTGTTTGCTGCTACATTTTTCGACAAGACTTCTTGGAGTCACGGACCACGAAGGGACTCGCCACAGCGCTGGCCATGGTGACCTGAAAGCCGCAGCGACAAACGAGGCGGGTCGCGGTTTTCGGCATGGACTTCTGCCCGGGTCACTGCACCCGACAGCACCTTGAAACAGATGGGCTACCAGCGCATCGATGCGAGAAACAACTGCTCCTATCGGCTCGATAGTGGCGCAACACGACGCGACCTGATGGTGGCCACTGACAGGACCGACTGCACCAGCGCCGACGCGACCGTCAGCCGCATCGAGGCGACGGAAACGCTGCGCGATCAGCTCATCCCGGTCAAGCCAGAGATCCAGAGCCTGGAAGACGAGCTTCAGGCGCCACCCGAATGCATGCAGTTGACGGACAGCAGTGCGCGCTGCACCTGGCCGTATCCGCCAAAGCTGACCAAGCTCAAAAAGTTCACCGCGAACCTGAACTCCAGCGACATACCAAACTCGACCGTCTACCGGAAGTACTGGCTGTTCCCGAAGACCGGGGTCGACGATCTGCGGGAGGCGCGCCAAAACGATCCGAATTACGTTGATCCCATTGAAGCAAAGGCGAAACAGATGGAGGCTGAGCGCCAGGCGAAGATGCCCCAGGATGCGGTGAACGCGGCGGAGATCCAGCAGGAAGCGGATCAGGTGCTTGAATACTGCAAGACCCTGACGGCCTATGCTGCCCACAATGACTGTGCCTGTATCCGCGAACAATTCATCGCGGAGCGGCAGAAAAACCCGGCCAGTGGCATTGGCCCGATCCAGGTAGCAACCAAGATCCCGGCGACCCGCTGCCCGAATCCCAAGGGTGTCCGGGACTTTCACTACGCCCAATGCGGCAGTACCTATGCCAACCAGATCGGGACGGGTCTCGAGGCGTTCTGTGCCTGCTATGCGGACGAAATCAGGGATCAATATACGGCGCAGCCCAGAGGGAGCCACAGCGGGGTGACCCGCTACGCGGGAGCCGCCATGTCCATCTGCGACCAACGTGGCCTCCCGAGTCCGCTGCATCCCGACCGCCAGCCGCCGGGCCCGGCCCCTGCCGAGCCATCCATGCAGGCGGACGAGCGAGGATTTATCCCGCTGCCCGAAGGCTTCTGCCGCCCGGCGGGTCGCTCGCCCACACAGGGGCAGGCCTATCGGTCCTGCCAGGCCGCCAAGGATCCGGATAGTTGGCAAAGAAAAGGCTACAAGGCCAACGTGGACTGGCACCATTGCGTCTACAGCGGGATTACGCTCGCCGGCGGCCAGGCGAACGAATGGCAGATCAAGCAGGACTGCGAAGCTGCATACGGACCCGACTGGATCCAGCTCGGCAATTAGCGCAGCAAGATTCTGATCGAGAGTGCATACCAGCGGCCACTCGCCGTCAGCCCGGATGGCACGCCACCGGGATATCGAGCTGCAGCATCGATCGCGACCGCGGTCGCTCGTTTTGCCTGATCAGGCGCGTGTCACCCGCGCAGCAAGGCAGCCGGGTTTTGCGTCCACGGTCATCCGCGTGGCCCGGAGG
>JBATKC010000010.1:0-11638 GCA_049669065.1 Gammaproteobacteria bacterium | reverse complement strand
CGTCGGCGTCCTCTATGACCGGGTCCACAGCCGGCAGATCGCGGACTACGGCGGGGTCGCCAACACCATGCCCAGGTTCGCCGCGCTGATGGTGTTATTCTCGCTGGCCAACGCGGGCCTGCCGGGTACGTCAGGCTTTGTCGGCGAGTTCCTGGTGATCCTGGCCAGCTTCAAGGCCAGCTTCTGGTACGCCTTTCTCGCCGGCACCACCTTGATCCTCGGCGCGGCCTATACCCTGTGGATGGTGCGTCGTGTGCTGTATGGCGAGGTGGCCAACGACAACGTGGCGGGTCTGGTCGATCTGAACGCGAGGGAATTCCTGGTGCTCGGTATCCTGGCGCTGGCAGTGCTGCTGCTTGGCCTGTGGCCGGCGCCGTTGCTGGAGGTCATGGGACCGACCATTCAACAATTGCTCGAACAGATGGTGCAGTCCAAGTTATGAACCCGGCGCCCGCATTCAGCATGCCTGATTTTTGGCCCGCCGCTGCGGAGATCGCGGTGGCGACGATGGCCTGTCTGATCCTCGTCATCGATGTATTCCTAAGCGACCGGCGGCGCTGGGTCACTTACACGCTGTGCATGTTTACCCTGGCGCTGGCCGCGTGGCTGACGGCATTCGTGGTCCCCGCCGAACGGGTCATCACCTTTAGCGGCACTTTCGTCTCGGATCCACTGGCGCGGATATTGAAGCTGTTCAGCTATGGCGTCGTGGCGGTGGTGTTCCTGTATTCCAAGGCCTATCTGCGCGATCGGGGTCTGTTCAAGGGCGAGTACTATCTGCTCGGGCTGTTCGCCACGCTCGGCATGATGGTGATGATATCGGCCCACAGCATGCTGACCATGTATCTGGGTCTTGAGCTGTTGTCGCTGTGCCTCTACGCCATGGTCGCGTTTAGCCGCGACGATCCGCTGGCGGCGGAGGCGGCCATGAAGTACTTCGTACTCGGCGCTATCGCCTCCGGCTGTTTTTTGTTCGGCACCTCCATTGTCTACGGGCTCACCGGCTCGCTGGATCTCGGCGAGATCGGACGCGCCGTCCGCACCCTCGACGGGCTCAACGTGCATCTGTTGTTTGGCCTCTCATTTATCCTTGTCGGTGTCGCCTTCAAGTTCGGCGCGGTGCCGTTCCATATGTGGATCCCGGACGTTTATCAGGGCGCGCCGACTTCAGTCACGCTGTTTATCGGGTCGGCCGCCAAGCTCGCGTCTTTCGCCTTGCTGGTGCGCGTGTTGATCGAAGGCCTGGGTCCGCTGCATTCGAGCTGGGGCGGCATGGTGATGGTGTTGTGCATCCTCTCCATGGGTCTGGGCAATGTGGTGGCCATCGCCCAGACCAATCTGAAGCGCATGCTGGCCTATTAGACGATCTCCCACGTCGGCTTTATCCTCATGGGAGTGTTGACTGGCAGTCAGGACGGATATGACGCCGCCATGTACTACACCCTGGCCTACGTGATCATGGCGATGGCGGGCTTCGGCATGATCCTGCTCCTGAGCCGGCGGGGTTTTGAAGCGGATGCGCTGGACGATTTTCGTGGTCTCAATGCCCGCAGTCCCTGGTTCGCCGGGGTCATGCTGGTCGTCATGTTCAGCATGGCCGGGGTGCCGCCGTTCCTGGGTTTTTGGGCCAAGCTGGCGGTGCTCGGCGCGGCGGTCGAGGCGGGGCTTAGCTGGCTGGCTGTGGTCGGTGTCGTATTCTCGGTAATCGGTGCGTTCTACTATCTGCGGGTGGTCAAACTGATGTATTTCGATGCGCCGGCCGACACTCAGCCGCTGACCGCGGCACCCGACCTGCGTCTGCTGCTTAGCCTTAACGGCATTTTGATCGTGGTCCTTGGCATCTGGCCCCAGGGGCTGATGGCTATTTGTAATCAAGTCGTTATGTTCTGATCTGGGGGCTCCGGGCATGCCTCGAAGGGGGGTGTTGGAAATGCCCCGGGCAGTTTGTATAATGCCGGCTGGCGATTGCGGGGTGGAGCAGTCTGGCAGCTCGTCGGGCTCATAACCCGAAGGTCGCAGGTTCAAATCCTGCCCCCGCTACCAGCTTTTTGTAAAAAGGCCCCGCTGGGCCTTTTTATTTGTCTCCGGCGGCCGGATGCTGCCGAAGTTTAACTGGGCGGCCCATGACGAGCTGGGGCGCGGCCCGGAGGACTAGGGAAGTGGGCCGGAAGGGCCCACTTTTCGTTTGGAAGCACGATGACGGACGTGACTGAACTGATCACGCTGCTGGAGCCGGATATCCGGTCCCTGGGCTATGAGTTGGTGGACCTGGAGCTGAATACGGGCGGACGCAACGGGGTCCTGCGGCTGTTTATCGACAGCGAGAGCGGCATCACGCTGGACGATTGCGAGAAGGTCAGTCACCAGGTGAGCGCGTTGCTGGATGTTGAGGACCCGATCCCCGGCCATTACTCGCTGGAGGTGTCATCGCCGGGTGTCAACCGCCGGCTAAGGCGGCATGAGGATTTTGCACGGTTTGTGGGCGAGCGGGTAAAGATCGAGCTTGGCCGCCCCACGGCCGCGGGACGCCGCCGGTTCGCCGGCGTGCTGGAAAAGGTAGAGCCAGACACGGTGACCATGCAGGTCGACGACGAGCACTATGAGCTCCCGTTCGTTGACATTGCGCTGGCACGGCTGGCTCCGGAGATAAAGCTCTAAAAGGCTGGATGACAGGCTAAGGACTATGATGAACAAGGAAATCCTGATGGTTGTCGATGCCGTCTCCAACGAGAAGGGCGTCGAGAAAGACATCATATTCGAGGCGATCGAAGCGGCGCTGGCATCGGCGACCCGCAAGCGCCACGGCGACAACATCGATGTGCGCGTGGCCATCGATCGCGAGTCCGGCGAGTACGATACATTCCGCCGCTGGAAGGTGTTCGCCGACGATTCCAATGAGCTCGAAGAGCCTGACCATGAGCTGCGTCTGGAAGATGCCCTCGACATGGATCCCAATGCGGAAGTCGATGGCTATGTCGAAGAGCCGATGGAGTCGATCGCCTTCGGTCGTATCGCCGCGCAGACCGCCAAACAGGTGATCGTGCAGAAGGTCCGCGAAGCTGAACGGGCCCAGGTGGTCGAGGAATTCGAAGGCCGGGTCGACGAGATGGTCAGTGGCCTGGTCAAGCGCGTGGACCGCAACGGTATCTATGTCGATCTGGGTGGCAACGCCGAGGCGTTCATACCGCGGGAGAACATGATCCCGCGCGAGCCGGTGCGACCCCAGGACCGGATCAAGGGACTGCTGTGCGAAGTGCGTTCCGAGCCTCGCGGGCCGCAGCTGTTCCTGACCCGGACCTCGCCGAAGTTCCTGATCGAGCTGTTCAAGCTCGAGGTGCCCGAGGTGGGTCAGGGCCTGATCCAGATCCTGGCCGCCGCCCGCGACCCGGGTCTGCGCGCCAAGATCGCGGTGCGCAGTCTCGATCAGCGGATAGACCCGGTCGGCGCCTGCGTCGGCATGCGTGGTTCGCGGGTGCAGGCGGTGTCGAATGAATTGGCTGGTGAACGCGTCGATATCATCCTCTGGGACGATAACCCGGCACAATTCGTCATCAACGCGATGTCCCCGGCCGAAGTCGTCTCCATCGTCGTCGACGAGGACGAACACAGCATGGATGTGGCGGTGGAGGAGGACAAGTTGTCCCAGGCCATCGGCCGCGGCGGGCAGAATATCCGTCTCGCCAGCGAGCTATCCGGCTGGGAGCTGAACGTGATGACGGCGGAAGATGCCGACGAAAAGAGCGAGCGTGAGGCCAAGGAACTCGGCGAGCGCTTTATGCAGCAGCTCGACGTCGATAGCGAAGTCGCGATGGTCCTGGTCCAGGAGGGATTCTCGACGATCGAAGAGATCGCCTACGTGCCGGTGCCTGAGCTGGTGGAGATCGAAGAGTTCGACGAAGACATCGTCAACGAGCTGCGCACGCGTGCGCGCGACGTGCTGATCACCCAGGCCATCGCCACCGAGGAAGAGATCGACAAGGCCGAGCCGGCCGAAGATCTGCTCAACCTGGAAGGCATGAGCAAGGAACTGGCATTCCTGCTGGCGAGCCGCGGAATTGTCACCCGAGAGGATCTCGCCGAGCAGTCGGTGGACGAACTCGAAGATATCGACGAATTGGATCCGGAACGTGCCGCGGAGCTTATTATGGCAGCGCGCGCTCACTGGTTTGAGGAAGCCGAGGCACAGGAAAGCGCCTGAACACCGAGGACGGATTAGCGATGGCCGACGTCACAGTCACACAGTTTGCTGAAGTTCTGAAAGTGCCGGTCGAGCGGCTTCTGGTGCAGCTCGAAGAGGCGGGTATTGCTGTGGGCGGTCCAGACGCCAGGATCAGCGACGATGCCAAGCTCGAACTGCTGACCTTCCTGCGCCGCAGTCATGGCCGCAAGAGTGAGGGCGCCGCGCCGCGCAAGATCACGCTCAAGCGCAAGACGCAGAGCGAGTTACGTCAGAGCGCCATGCAGGGTCGTTCGCGCACGGTAAACGTTGAGGTGCGCAAGAAACGCACCTACGTAAAGCGCGATGTGCTGGAGGAGCAGGCTCGCCAGCAGCAGGAGGAAATTGACAAGGTCCGCCAGGCGGAGGAAGACGCGCGCCTGGCCGAGGAGCGCGCCCGTCAGGCCGAAGAAGAGCTGAAGCGCAGCGCGGAAGAGAATCGCCAGCGCGAGATCGAAGAAGCAGATCGTCAGCGACAGGAAGCCGAGGACCGGCTCAAGGCCGAGGCAGAGGCACGCAGGCTCGCCGAGGAGGAATCCCGGCGGCAACTCGAAGAGGATGCCAAGCGGGCCTCCGAGGCACGCGAGCGGGCGCAGAACGAGCGCACCAAGAAAGCCGACAAGGCCCCGTCCACCCGCTATGGCCGCAAGGAATTGCACGTCACGCCCGGCTCCAAACCAGGGCGCCGGCGCAAGCGCCCGTCTCACCGCCGTTCTGTCTCCGTATCGGTCGATAGCCAGCATGGCTTCGAGCGTCCCACGGCGCCGGTGGTGCGCGAGGTAGCGCTACCCGAGACCATCACGGTGGCCGAACTGGCACAGAAGATGGCGGTCAAGGCGGGTGAAGTGATCAAGGCGATGATGGGTATGGGCGTGATGGCCACCATCAATCAGGTCATCGATCAGGACACTGCGCAGATCGTGGTCGAAGAGATGGGCCACAAGGTCAAGCTGCTCAAGGAAGACGAGGTCGAAGACGTGGTTGTCGAGGCCGCGAAGGCCGAGGGTGAGCCGTTGCCGAGGGCGCCGGTGGTCACGATCATGGGCCATGTCGATCACGGCAAGACGTCTCTGCTCGATTATATGCGGCGGACCCACGTTGCCGCTGGCGAGGCCGGTGGCATCACGCAGCACATCGGCGCCTATGTAGTCGAAGTCGAAAAGGGCAAGGTCACCTTTCTCGATACGCCGGGTCACGCGGCTTTTACTGCGATGCGCGCGCGCGGCGCCCAGGTCACAGACATCGTCATCCTGGTGGTAGCGGCTGACGATGGAGTGATGCCCCAGACCATCGAAGCGATCCAGCATGCCAAGGCGGCGGGCGTACCGCTGATGGTGGCGGTGAACAAGATCGACAAGCCTGCGGCCGATCCGGACCGCGTGCGTAACGAGCTCTCGCAGCACGAAGTTATCCCTGAGGCCTGGGGCGGCGACACGATATTTGTCGATGTCTCTGCGCAAACTGGCGAAGGCGTGGATACCTTGCTCGAAGCGCTGGTGCTGCAGTCGGAAGTGCTCGAACTGAAGGCGGTGCCGACCGGTCCGGCGGCCGGTGTCGTGGTCGAATCGAGTCTGGAAAAGGGCCGCGGCGCGGTGGCCACGGTGCTGGTCAAACAGGGCTGCCTGAAGATCGGCGACATCATGCTGGCGGGTGAGGAGTTCGGTCGCGTACGCGCGATGTTTGATGAACTCGGGCAGCCCGTGGAAGAAGCGGGCCCCTCGGTGCCGGCCCAGGTGCTCGGACTGTCGGGCACGCCCAACGCGGGTGACGACTTCATCATCCTCGAGAGCGAGCGCAAGGCGCGGGAGGTCGCGTCGCACCGCCATGGCAAACAGCGCGACGTCAAGCTGGCAAAGCAGCAGGCGGCTCGTCTCGAAGACGTGTTCTCGCGCATGGAGGACGGGGCCACCGATTCCGTGCAGATCCTGATCAAGGCAGATGTCCAGGGCAGCGCTGAAGCGCTGCGCGATGCGCTGGTCAACCTATCCAACGACGAAGTCTCGGTCAATGTCATCAGCAACAACGTGGGCGGTATCACCGAATCCGACATCAACCTGGCTTCGGCTTCGTCCGCGATCGTCATCGGCTTCAACGTGCGTGCCGACGGCGCGGCGCGCAATGCGATCAAAGAGACCGGCGTCGATGTGCGTTATTACAGCATCATCTACGAGGCTATCGACGACGTGAAGGCAGCCATCCTCGGCATGCTGTCGCCGGAGATCCGCGAGCAGATTATCGGTCTGGCAGAGGTGCGCGACGTGTTCCGCTCGCCCAAGCTGGGCGCCATTGCCGGTTGCATGGTGATCGATGGACTGGTCCGGCGTAACAGCCCGATCCGCGTTCTGCGTGACAACGTTGTGATCTACGAGGGCGAATTGGAATCGCTGCGTCGCTTCAAGGACGATGTCAGCGAGGTGCGCTCTGGTACCGAGTGCGGTATCGGCGTGAAGAATTACAATGACGTCAAGGTCGGCGATCAGATCGAATGCTACGAGCGCGTCGAGGTGGCCCGGACACTCTAGTCGCGAAGACGGAGCGATCAGGGCGACTAGCGATGAGCAAGGAATTCGGCCGTAACCGACGGGTCGGCGAGCAGATGCGGCGCATCCTCAGCGAAATCGTGCGCCGGGATCTGGACGACCCGCGTCTTCAATTCCTGAGCATCACCAGCGTCGAGGTCTCCGGCGATCTGTCGCATGCCCGGGTCTTTTTCAGCCTGCTCAATCCCGACGAGGATCCGCAGCCCGCGGCCCAGGCGCTGTCACGGGCCGCTGGTTTTATCCGCAGCCAGCTCGGCCGCAGCATGCGCATCCGCCAGGTCCCGGCGCTGCATTTTGCGCATGATGAGAGCATCGGTCGCGGTGTGCGGCTGACCAGTCTGATCGATCAGGCGGTGGCCCGGGATCGTGACAAACAGGATGGTGACTGAGCCGCGGCTGCCGCGGCGAGCAGTGACCGGCATCGTGGTGCTGGACAAGCCCGAGGGGATGACCTCCAACCGGGCGCTGCAGATCGCCCGCCGACTGTTCCGCGCGCGCAAGGCCGGACACACGGGCAGTCTGGATCCCCTGGCGACCGGCGTCCTGCCCTTGTGTTTCGGCGAAGCGACAAAGCTTTCCGGGCGTCTGCTGGATTCGGTCAAGACTTATCAGGTCATCGGCCGTATCGGGGAGCGTACCGACACCGGTGACGCGCATGGCGAAGTGGTGGAGCGCGGCGACCCTGGCCCGCTGACCGCAGCACAGATCGAGTCCGCTCTGAGTGCCTTCCGCGGTCCGATCGAGCAGGTGCCGCCAATGTATTCTGCGCTCAAGCACGAGGGCCGACGTCTCTATGAGATCGCCCGGGCCGGCGGCAGCGTCGAACGTCCGCCGCGACCGGTGACGATCCACGAGCTGGATTTGGTGAGCTGGAAGGCGCCGGATCTGTGTTTGCGCGTGTGCTGCTCCAAGGGGACCTATATCCGCACGCTGGTCGAGGATATCGGTGGCGCACTGGGTGGCTGCGCCCATGTCCGTCAGCTTCGCCGGACCCGGGCCGGACCGTTCGATCTGAGCCAGGCGGTGAGCCTTGACCGGATCGAACAGGTCGCGGCCGAGGGATTGGACGCGCTGGACAGCCTGCTGATCCCGGCGGATGCGGCCGTCGGCGACCTCCCATCGATGGCCCTTGACGCTACCGCGGCAAAGCGCCTGTGCCAGGGTCAGGAGGTGCCAGCGCAGGGGGCAGGATCGCCCGGGACGGTGCGGCTCTATGATGCCGATGGCGCCTTTCTTGGTCTGGGTGAGCGGGATGCTCGGGATCGGGTCCGGCCGCGGCGGCTGTTCAACAGGGACGGGACGACCGAAACTTGTTGAGGAGGAGCCCCGCGGGGTAGAATTGCGGGCTTGACCACGGGGGAACACCGCACAGTTCAGGAGGATTTATGCCCCTTTCCGCTAGTAAGAAACAGGACATTATCGAAGAATTTCGGAAAGCTGGAACCGACACCGGCTCACCCGAGGTCCAGGTAGCTTTGCTGTCGGCACGTATCAACGAGCTTTCCGAGCATTTCAGCGCACACAAGAAAGACCACCACTCGCGTCGAGGTCTGCTACGCATGGTCAATCAGCGGCGCAAGCTGCTGGATTACCTGAAGCGGAAGGATCTGGCCCGTTATCAGGATCTCATCGCCCGTCTCGGCTTGCGCCGCTAACGGATTGCGATTCCCTGCCTGGCATCCGCCAACCGCTTTCAATACTTTCAGGTAATCATAGTGAAGTCGATCAAGAAAACATTTCAATACGGTGATCATTCGGTCACGCTCGAGACGGGCGAGATCGCCCGTCAGGCTGACGCGGCCGTCCTCGTCACCATGTCCGAAACCGTGGTGCTGGTGACTGCGGTAGGCCGCCGCGAGGCGAAACCGGATCAGCATTTCTTCCCGCTGACGATCAATTATCAGGAGAAGACTTATGCCGCGGGCAAGATCCCCGGCGGCTTCTTCAAGCGGGAGGGCCGGCCCTCCGAGAAGGAGACGCTGACTTCGCGTCTTATCGACCGCCCGGTGCGCCCGCTGTTCCCGAAGGGCTTTTTGAATGAAGTCCAGGTCATCGCCACCGTGATCTCGGCCAACCCGGACGTGAATCCGGACATCCCGGCGATGATCGGTGCGTCTGCGGCGCTGACGCTGTCTGGTATGCCATTCAAGGGACCCATCGCCGCCGCGCGTGTCGGCTACAAGGGCGGTGCATATCTGCTCAACCCCACCGCAACAGAACTGGAAGACTCAGATCTCGATCTGGTCGTGGCCGGCACCGAGAACGCAGTGCTGATGGTCGAGTCCGAGGCCAAAATCCTCGATGAAGACGTCATGTTGGGGGCCGTCATGTTCGGCTTCGAGAACATGCAGACGGCGATCCGGGTGATCAGGGAACTCGCGGCCGAAGCCGGCAAGCCGGCCTGGGAATGGGCGGCGCCGGAGGCGGATGGCGAACTCGCCAGCGCCGTGGCCGAACACGTCGAAGCACAACTCGGCGAAGCCTATCGGATCACCGACAAGCAGGAGCGCTACACCCGTGTCGGCGAACTCCGCAGCGCGGTGAAGGAATCACTGGCCGGTGGCGAGGAGCCCCGTTGGTCGGCCGACGAGGTCAAGGATGCGTTTAGCGCGCTGGAGAGCCGCATCGTACGCACCCGGGTCGTCGCCGGTGAAGCGCGTATCGACGGCCGCGACAGTCGCACCGTGCGGGACATTTTCGTTCGCACCGGTGTATTGCCACGGACCCACGGCTCCGCGCTGTTTACCCGCGGCGAGACCCAGGCGCTGGTCACGACCACGCTCGGTACGGGCCGCGATGCGCAGATCATCGACTCGCTGGAGGGTGACCGCAAAGAGCCATTCATGCTCCACTACAACTTCCCGCCGTATTGCGTCGGCGAGACCGGCTTTATGAGCGGTCCCAAACGGCGCGAGATCGGGCATGGCAAGTTGGCCCGTCGTGGCATCCAGGCGGTCATGCCGAGCAGCGAGGAATTCCCGTACGTGATCCGTGTGGTCTCTGAGGTGACCGAGTCGAATGGCTCCAGTTCGATGGCGTCTGTCTGTGGCACCAGCCTCGCGCTGATGGATGCCGGTGTGCCGTTGCGCGCGCCGGTCGCCGGTGTAGCTATGGGTCTGGTCAAGGAGACGGATCGCTATACGGTGCTGACCGACATCCTCGGTGACGAGGATCATCTCGGCGATATGGATTTCAAGGTTGCCGGCACTGCCGAGGGCATCACAGCCCTGCAGATGGACATCAAGATTGATGGCATCACACGGGACATCATGAAAGACGCGCTGGCTCAGGCCCGCGACGCACGGCTGCACATCCTCGACAAGATGAACGCAGTGCTGGATCGTTCACGCGAGCAGATGTCCGAGTGGGCACCGACCATCGTCGCCTTCAAGATCGACCCGGAGAAGATCCGTGATGTGATCGGCAAGGGCGGGGCGGTGATCCGCGCGATCACCGAGGAGACTGGCGCCAGCATCGATATCGAAAACGACGGTACGGTACGTATTGCTTCGGTCGACGGCGAGGCCGGCCGCGAGGCGCGTCGCCGGATCGATCTGATTACGGCCGAGGTCGAGGTGGGTCAGATCTACGAGGGCAAGGTGGCGCGATTGATGGACTTCGGCGCGTTTGTCACGATCCTGCCGGGTAAAGACGGCCTGGTCCATATTTCTCAGATCAGCGAAGAACGGGTCGAGCGGGTGGGCGATAAGCTCAAGGAAGGCGATACGGTCAAGGTCAAAGTCCTCGAGGTGGATCGGCAGGGCCGGATCCGGCTCAGCATGCGGGGCATGGACGCCGCCTAGGATCGTTCGAGGCTCAAGGGCGCCCTCAGGGGCTCCTGGCGGACGAAAAAGGGCCTGCGGGCCCTTTTTCTTTGCCATCCTGCCGCGACCGGTGGCGCGCGGGTGAGGGCGGGGGATAAAAAAAGCCCCCTTCAACGAAGGGGGCTCAACATTGGACGCTTGACGCGCCCATATGGAGGAGACCGGGGTGGTGCGATGCACCATTGTTGCCATGCACAATAGCTGGCCCCCGGGGCCGATGTCAAGGGTTTTTGTGCAGGGGATGCCGGTTATGGCGGATCCCCTGTGGTGACCGAATCCTGGTTACTTGTCGCTGCGGGTGGTCTTTCGCGTGCGTTTCTTTGCCGACGGCCGCGGCGCTTTCTCTTGATCGTCATCCTCATCCGGCCGGCCGGTCAGGATGCGCGAGATCTCCTCCTGGACGGATTTCCAGCGGGAGTAGTTCTTTTGCGCGATATCCGAGACCAGACCCACCGGGTCGACCCCGACCACGTTCCTGACACGATCGCGCATCTGCTGCTGCTGATTCATAAACAGCTTGATGCTCTGCTCCAGATAGCTGCCCACGAACCCCTGCATGGCACCGCCGTAGGAGCGGATGACATGCGACAGGAAGTCCCTGCTCATGATGGGCTCGCCGATCTGCTCCTGTTCGCTGATGACCTGCAGCAATATCGCCCGCGTGATGTCCTGCCCGCTTTTCTTGTCGATCACGACAAAGTCGACCTTTTCGAGCACCAGACGACGGATATCGGCCAGCGTAATGTAGCGGCTCTCCTCAGTGTCGTAGAGCCGCCGGTTAGGGTATTTCTTTATAGTTCTGGGTTCGCTCATGATTTACAGCCCCGATTGTTCACTTATATTGTTTTGATAGGCGGCTCATCTAGGCCCGTCTTTGCTGCACGCCGCTTGTGCAGCAAAATACACGTTCAATGAGCCAAGAGTAGTACATTATTGCGCTGCAGCCAAAACCCCCGTGGCCGGCCACGGTTTGCTGGGCTGGCCGCGCAACAGGCTCGGGCGCCAGTGGTCAGTCGCCCAGCGCAGCTGCTCGGCGGGCGGCGCACCATGCATCGTGG
>JBATKC010000009.1:0-2655 GCA_049669065.1 Gammaproteobacteria bacterium | reverse complement strand
GTCAGGCCCGGCCGGCGGTGTCGTCGGCATGGCTGCCACCGCGACCGCGGCCGGCTTCGATCACCTGATCGGTTTCGATATGGGCGGCACGTCCACCGATGTCTCGCTATTCGACGGCGCATTCGAGCGCAGCCTGGACAGCGAGGTCGCCGGGGTACGCATCCAGGCGCCGATGATGCGTATCCATACCGTCGCAGCGGGTGGCGGTTCGGTGCTGAAGTTCCTCGACCGCCGCTTCCAGGTGGGTCCGGAATCCGCCGGCGCCGATCCGGGCCCCGCCTGTTACCGGCGCGGCGGACCGCTGACAGTGACTGACGCCAACCTGCGTATGGGACGGTTACAGCCCGACCGATTCCCGCATGTGTTCGGCGCCAACGCTGACCAGGCGCTGGACACGGCGGCCACCCGTGATGCCTTCGCGCGTCTGGCGCGGCAGATCGAGAGCGAGACCGGTCAACGGCTCGCTGCGGAGACCATCGCCGAGGGCTTTGTCCGTATTGCGGTCGAGCGCATGGCTCAGGCGATCAAGCAGATCTCGATACAACGTGGCTATGACACCGCGCGCTTCGCGCTGTGCTGCTTTGGTGGCGCGGCCGGCCAGCATGCCTGCGCGGTCGCCGACGCCCTGGGCATCCCGACGGTCCTCATCCACCCGCTCTCGGGCGTGCTTTCGGCCTACGGCATGGGTCTGGCCGATCTGCGTGAGATCCGGCAACACACGGTGCAGGCGCCGCTGAGTCAGGCCAGCCTCGACGCGCTTCAACCGCGCTTCACCACGCAGGAGAAAGAGATGTCCAGGCATCTCGAGGCGCAGGGTGCGAGCGGCGAGATCAACCTGCATCGAACGTGTTTGGTCCGCTTTGAGGGTTCCGATACCGTATTGCAGATCCCCTACTCAAGCGCCGAGGACATGAGCGCGTGTTTCGACGAGCGCCACCTCCGTCAATTCGGGTTCCGCGAGAGCAAGCCAAAGGTGATCGAGGCGATGAGCGTCGAGGTGGTGGCGCGAGAGAGCGGCAGCGGCGCGTGCGAGATAGGCGCGGAACAGGATGCCGGCCCGCCGACAGCGGACTACCGTCCGATATTCGTCGACGGTCAGTGGCGCGACACGCCGATCCATCGGCGTCACCATCTGCTGCCGGGCGCGTCGATCGACGGGCCGGCATTGATCCTCGAGGCCAATACCACGACCCTGGTCGCGCCCGGGTGGGCCGCCACCGTCGATGATCAGCGCAACCTGCTGCTGCGTCGGCACAAGGATCGTCACCAGACCGGGGACCGGACGGCCAGCGGGCCGCCAGACCCGGTATTGCTGGAAGTCTTCAACAACCTGTTTATGCATATCGCCGAGCAGATGGGCGTGGTGCTGGAGAAGACCGCGCACTCGGTCAATATCAAGGAGCGTCTGGATTTCTCCTGCGCAGTGTTTGACGCCGGCGGCGGACTGGTCGCCAACGCACCGCATATGCCGGTCCATCTCGGCTCGATGGGCGAGAGTGTGCGCACGGTCATCCGCCGTTTTGGCCAACGCATGCAGCCGGGCGACAGCTTTGTGCTCAACGCCCCCTACGACGGCGGCACCCACCTGCCGGATGTGACCGTGGTCTCGCCATTTTTCGCAGACGGCGACACGACGCCCTCGTTCTATGTCGCCGCCCGCGCCCATCACGCTGATATCGGCGGGATCACGCCGGGCTCGATGCCACCGGGCAGCACGCGGATCGAGGAGGAAGGCGTGCTGATCGACTGCATGCGTCTGGTCAGCGGCGGCGAATTCCGCGAACAGGCGATGCGCGACGTGCTGGCCAGCGGGCCCTTTCCGGCACGTAATCCGGAACAGAACCTGGCCGACCTGAGGGCGCAGCTGGCCGCCACGGCACGCGGCCTGCAGGAGCTGTCGCGTATGCTGGGGCAGTTCGGCTCCGCGACCATCCGCGCCTATATGACCCATGTCCAGGACAACGCGGAGGAGGCTGTCAGACGCGCCATCGGCGGTCTGCGCAGCGGCAGTTTCCGCTACGAGCTGGACAGTGGCGAGGTCATCGCGGTACGCGTCGAGGTCGACCGGGACGCGCGCAGTGCGGTGGTCGATTTCGACGGCACATCGCCGCAAAGCGCCAGCAATTTCAATGCGCCGCTGGCAGTCTGCCGGGCGGCTGTGCTGTACGTGTTCAGGACCCTGGTCGATCACGACATACCGCTGAACGAGGGCTGTCTGCGGCCGCTGCAGCTGCGGGTGCCGCCCGGTTCTTTGCTGGATCCGCGCCCGCCGGCTGCGGTGGTCGCCGGCAATGTCGAAACATCGCAATGCGTGGTCGATGCCCTGTATGGCGCGTTGGGTGTACTGGCCGCGGCCCAGGGCACGATGAACAACCTGACCTTTGGCAACGAGCAATACCAGTACTACGAGACGCTGTGCGGGGGCGCCGGGGCCGGCCCGGACTTCGACGGCGCCTCTGCGGTCCACACCCATATGACCAACTCGCGGCTGACCGATCCTGAAATCCTCGAAGCACGCTATCCGGTGCGTCTGCGGCGTTTCGAGATCCGGCGCGGCTCCGGCGGCAATGGCCGGCATCGCGGTGGCGACGGCGTGCGCCGGGAGATCGAATTCCTGCAGCCGATGACCGCGGCCATCCTGTCCAACCACCGACG
>JBATKC010000008.1:0-3779 GCA_049669065.1 Gammaproteobacteria bacterium | reverse complement strand
AATTGAAGCTCACTAAAAAATGTTTGTGCACGCCCCACCCAGCTCGCCGTACATCACCCCGGTCGGGGCGGCTCGCCTGCGCGAGGAACTGGATCAGCTGTGGCGTCATACGCGCCCGGAGGTGACCCGCGCGCTGGCGGATGCCGCGGCGGAAGGCGACCGTTCCGAGAACGCGGAGTATATCTATCGCAAAAGACAACTCGCCGGGATCGACCGCCGGGTGCGCTACCTGCGCAAGCGCCTGGCGGTGATCAAGATCGTCGACAGCCCGCCGGATGACCCGGCGCGGGTGTTTTTCGGCGCCTGGATCCGGCTCGAGGACGAACAGGGCCATGGCGTTGAATATCGTATCGTAGGCGCCGACGAGTTCGATACGCACCGCGACTACATCAGTTTCGACTCGCCGATGGCACGCGCGCTCATGCGCCGCATGACCGGCGACGAGATCAGCGTGGAGATGCCCGGCGGGCGCGCGAGCTTCACCATCACCGGAGTGCGCTACCGCGAGAGCGAATAGACCAGAGTCGCCGGCGACCGGTCGCGGCGTTAATATTGAAAGCTTGGCTGCCTTTGCTGTCCGCGTTTCGATCCGGGATCCGGCCATCGGCGGGGCGCAGCGCCCTTAACGGAGATACTGATGGATTTCGCACTGACCGAAGAACAAGAGATGATCCGGGATGCCGCGCGGGAATTCGCACAAAAGGAGATCGCGCCGGTGGCGGCGCGTTATGACGAGACCGGAGAGTTTCCATCAGAGACCATCGCCATGGCCGGGCAACTCGGGTTTATGGGTATCGAAGTGCCCGAGGAGTACGGCGGTGCAGGGCTGGACGCGGTGGGCTACGTGCTGGTGATGGAAGAGATCGCGGCCGCAGATGCTGCCCACAGCACCATCGTCTCGGTCAACAACTCACTGTATAGCAACGGCATCCTCGACAACGGCAGCGAGGAACAAAAACAGAAATACGTCAGGCCGGTAGCTTCAGGCGAGGTGGTCGGCGCCTATGCGCTGACCGAGCCCCAATCCGGCTCCGATGCCGGCAACATGCGCACCCGGGCCGTGCTCGCCGCGGACGGCAGCCACTATGTGATCAATGGCAAGAAATCCTGGATCACCTCCGGTCCGGTGGCGCGCTTTATCGTCGTGTTCGCGATGACCGATCCCGAGCAGGGACCTCGAGGTGTTTCCGCATTTATTATCGATACCGAGCGTGACGGTTTTGCCTGCGGCAAGACCGAGCCGAAGCTCGGCATCCGTGCCTCGGCCACCTGTGAAATCGAGCTCGATGGCTATCGCTGTCCGGTCGAGGACCGTCTGGGACCCGAGGGTGCGGGATTCAAGATCGCGATGGGGGTGCTCGACGCGGGCCGCATCGGCATCGCCGCACAGGCCGTCGGCATCGCCCGCGCCGCCTACGAGGCCAGCCTCGATTACGTTCGCGAGCGCAAGGCCTTTGGCGAACCGATCGGCAGCTTTCAGATGATCCAGGCCAAGATCGCGGACATGAAGATGCGCCTGGAAGCCGCGCGTCTGCTGACGCTGCGGGCGGCCTGGAACAAGAGCCGGGCCAAAGCGGCCGGGCTACGCAATACCACCGAGGCGTGCTGTGCCAAGCTGTTCGCTTCCGAGACCGCGATGTTTATCACCCACCAGGCGGTGCAGATACATGGCGGCATGGGGTACAGCCGCGAGATGCCGCTGGAGCGCTATTTCCGCGATGCCAAGATCACCGAAATTTACGAAGGCACCAGCGAGATCCAGCGGATGGTGATCGCGCGTCAGGAGACGGGGCTGCGATGAGCGTGTTAACGCCCGCCGGCAGCGGGCTGGTCCGCGCAGTGTCTTTGCTGATGCTGATCGCGTTGGCGGGCGGCGCCGCGCACGCGGATGAAGCGCGTCAGATCATGTTCGCGGAAGCGGAAGCCGCCAGAGTCGCCGCCGTCGAAGCGCGCGCGGGCCTGCTCGCGCCCGACAGCTTCGGCGCCGCCGAGGAGGCGTTCGACAGCGCCTCGGAGGGCTATGAAAAGGGGCGCAGTCTTGAACGCATCCGCCGTTCATTGAGCAAGGCCACCGAGTCCTATCGATTGTCGGTAGCGGTCGCCAAACGGGCGCTGAAGCCGTTGGCCTCGGCGCTGCAGGCGCGGGCCGCTGCGGCAGAAGCGGGTGCGAACAAGCTCGGTCTCGATGAATGGAAGGACGGCGCGCGCAGTCTTTGGCTGGCGGCGATCGCGCTGGAGCGCGGCGATCCGGCCCTGGGGCAAAAACGCGCCAAAAGCGCGGTGGAGGAGTTTCGCGCCGGCGAGCTGAAAGCGATCAAGACCAGTTTGCTGGCCGAGACCCGATCGCTGATCAAGCAGGCCGAGCGGGAACGCGTGCAGCGCTATGCACCGCTGACGCTGGAGAAAGCCCTCACCTTGCTGAACGAAGCCGAGACGGCGCTGGAAGAAGATCGCTACGATACGGATCGGCCACGTGCGCTCGCCAGGGAGGCGTTTTACGAAGCCCGCCATGCCATCCATCTGGCACGCTTTCTTGCCGCGCAGCGCGAGCAGGACGCGACCGAGGAAGACCTGATCCTGCTGATGGAAGAGCCATTGCGCCGTGTCGCCGCGGCGGCGGATATCGCAGCCCGCTTTGATCAGGGGCCCGACGTCCCCGCCGACCAGGTCATCGACTATCTGCAGCGCCAGACCGACCAGGTGCAGAATCTGGAGCAGGACCTGGATCAGCGCACGCGTCAGGTGTTTGCGCTGGAGCAGGAGGTCACGAATCTTTATGACCGCCTGGGTGGCGTCGCCGACCAGCGCCAGGCCATGGAGCAGGCTCTGCAACGTCAGGCCATGGAGCGGCAGCGGCTGAGCGAGGTGGAGGCCTTGTTCCAGCGCGACGAGGCACGCGTGCTGCGCCAGGGCGAAAACGTGGTGATCCGGATGACCGGCATCAAGTTTGCCGTCGGCAGCGCCCGCATACCGCCCGCCGCGGGCGACCTGATGCATCGTCTCGAGACCGGTCTGCGCCTCTATCCGGACGCGGATATCACCGTGGCCGGCCACACCGACGCATTCGGCGGCGACAGCTACAACTTCGATCTGTCGCGACAAAGGGCCGAATCGGTGCGTGCCCGGTTGCTGCAGACTCTGCGTGTTGCGGCATCGCGCATCGCCGCGGTGGGGTATGGCGAGACCGAACCCGTAGCCAGCAACGATACGCCGGAAGGCCGCGCCGCCAACCGCCGTATCGACGTGGTGATAAAGCCGGCGCCGTAAACAGGCTAGCCGGCGTCGTCGTCGATGATGCTGACCTCGGCGCGGGTGCGGGATCCGAGCTCGGCGCCGCCCTCTGCATCTGCAATCTCCAGGATAAAGCTCTCGTCCGGTTCGGTGCGGCCATCGTTGACCAACGGCACAAACAACCGCGTCACGGATTGACCATCGGCCAGTTCCACTCGCTGCCATTCGGTGCCGATGTAGTCCTGATCGGCACTGGCTGATCCCGGTAGCGTGCGCCAGCGGAACGCGACACTGCCGCCGCTGCCACCAGTGCGTATCACTCTGGCAATCAGGACCGCGCTGGACTCGTCAACCCGATAATTTGCGGCGTCCAGCTGCAGACGGCCGGGTCCCTGCGGTGGCGGCGCCACGGGCTCCGGCTGTTGTGTGACGGACGGCGCCGCCGGTATATCCGCCGTCTGAGAAGATGGCGAGACTGCCGCCGGGTCAGCGTCCACCGATGTCGCGGGGGCCAGATCCGCAGGCATGGCGGTGGCAGACTCTGCAGC
>JBATKC010000007.1:0-14231 GCA_049669065.1 Gammaproteobacteria bacterium | reverse complement strand
CCCTGGCCCAGCGCCACGGCCGCATACGCGGCGCTCCACCCGTTCTGCCACAGAGCCGCCCGATCCCTGCCCGCGTCGAGCCTGGTCTCGAGGAACCTCAGGCGCTCGGCGATATCCGCGTCGGGTTCCGGTGCGGCCGCAAGCGGCGCCGGCAAGGACAGCGCGGCGAACAACACAACTAGCGATCTGCACCGCTGAGCGCCCTTCACCGTGGTCGTCTCCCTGAATGATTCGGCTGCGCGGGATTATGCGGCAACCGCCAGACAGGCGCACCAGGGCGACCGGGGATCTGCGTGCCGGCTGATGGCCGGCGGCTCAAGCCACCAGCGCCGAATCCGGGGAGGCAGACCTCGCCTGCGTCCGCGATCGGGTCTGCACGCTGCGCAATGACATCGACCATGACTACATCCTCATGCGACCTACCGACGATCGCGGGCGGCTTCAGCTGACTCCGGAGGATTGACCGAGCATGGCCGCGGCCCCGAGCCAGGCGGCACCGCGTACACCACTGGCGTCGCCATACCGATGACGGCGGATCGGCGTCAGCGGCTGGTCCGTAAACAGATAGTCGCCGACTGTAGCCTCGGTGCGGGCGGCCAGCTGCGGCAGATTGGACATGCCGCCGCCCAGCACGATGATGTCGGGATCGAGGATGTTTATCACCAACGCCAGACTGCGCGCCAGCCGTTCGATGTAACGATCCAGCGTCGCCTGCGCCTCCGCCTCACCGCGGCTGGCGTCCGCCACGATCTCGCGTGTGCTGCGATGCCGACCCGTGTGGCGTTCGTGATCCTGTTCCATCGCCGGACCCGACAGGAAGGTCTCGATACACCCGCGCCGGCCGCAATAGCAGTCAGGCCATGGGCCCTGGAAGCCACGATCGACCGGTAGAGGATTGTGGCCCCACTCGCCGGCGATGCGTTGCGCCCCATCGAGGATGTGACCGTTGACGACGATGCCACCGCCGACGCCAGTGCCCAGTATCACACCGAACACCACGCCATGACCGGCGCCGGCGCCGTCTACAGCCTCTGACAGCGCGAAGCAATTGGCGTCGTTCATCACCGCGACCGGACGGTCGAGGCGTGCCGCCAGATCATGATCGATCGCATGACCGATCAGCCATGTCGAATTGGCGTTCTTGACCTGACCCGTTAGCGGCGAGAGCGTGCCCGGGATGCCCAGCCCGATACTGCCGGATCCGCCCGCGGAATCCTCCGCCGCTGCGATTAGCCTGACGATCAGATCGAGCGTGTCATCATAGCGGCGCGGGGTCGGCAGGCGCTGGCGAAACAGCTCGCTGCCATCCGGCGCCAGGGCGATGGCTTCCGTCTTGGTCCCGCCCAGATCGATGCCGATAGCCGTCATGCGTAGATGCCTCCATGAGGTCCGAGGTCAGTGCCCGCGACGCGGTGTTCTCTGATCAGCGCACACCACCCGGCCAGGATCTCTGCGCCGGTCAGGTCATGCGCGTTCACTTTGCCAGAAATCCATAATTGTCGTGAAACAGGACGCGGTCGTGGCAAGCTACGTTCATTGCCCAGACAGCGCGGGCGCAAAATCGTACACACGATCATGACAGAACAGTTGAACGTCCTCGGCGAGCCGCTGCAACCGTGCAGCGAAGACCCATTGACCGGCTTCTACCGCGACGGTTGCTGCCGCACCGGGCCGCAGGACCTCGGTGCCCACGTGATCTGTGCCCGGGTCACCGCCGAGTTCCTCGAATACAGCCGTCGCCGGGGCAACGACCTGGTGACGCCGCATCCCGCGGCGGGGTTTGCGGGCCTCAGACCGGGCGATCGCTGGTGTCTCTGCGCGGCGCGATGGAAGGAGGCCCTCGATGCCGGTGTAGCGCCACGCGTGGTGCTGCGGGCGACGCATGAGCGCGCGCTCGAGATTGTAAAAATCGATGAACTCAAGCGCCATGCGATCGATCTCTCCTGAGATCCGACCCCCGGGCACAGGCTGCGGATTTCCACTATGCTCGGGACCTGCCGAAGGAAACCACTGATGTCATCCGAAGATCCGATAACCGTCGCCGCCCACGAGATCAGGGACGTCATCGACAATATCAACCATATCTGGCTACAGGGCGATCCGGAAAACCTCCGGCAGTTCTTCCATCCGGACGTGGTGGTTCAGCCTCCCGGGGAATCGCCCCGGGTTTACGGCATCGAGGCCTGCGTCGCCAGCTACGCCGAGTTCCGCAAGCAGGCACGGATCCAGCGCTTCACGCCCGGCGATGCCGAGATCGACGTGTTCGGCGACACCGCTGTCGCCACCTACCGGTACGAGATCGCTTACGTCCTCGAAGACGAAGCCTTCGACGAGGTGGCCGGAGAACTGCTGGTGTTGATGCGCGGCGACGACGGCTGGCGGATTATCTGGCGGACCCTGTTGACCTGACGCCGGTGCCGCCCCGGCGTCTAGGGCGCGAGACGCTCGATCATCCAGGCGCCGCCGCGGCGAGCGTACAAAAACCGGTCATGCAGGCGGCTCGGCCTGCCCTGCCAGAATTCCATTTCGGTGGGCTGCACCCGATATCCACCCCAGAACGACGGCAGCGGCACTTTGCCCTCGGCGAACTTGCGCTTCATCTCCTGGAGTTTCATCTCGAGGATCTTGCGCGAGCTGATCACCCGGCTCTGGTCAGATACCCAGGCGCCGAGCTGACTGCCGTGCGGGCGTTTGATGAAATAGGCCAGTGAATCGCTGCGGGACACAGTCTCAACGTCGCCCCGGACGATAATCTGGCGCTCGAGCGGCTGCCAGTAAAACAACAGCGCCGCCTTTGGATTCTCGGCCAATTGACGCGCCTTGGCGCTTTCGAGATTTGTAAAGAAGACGAAACCGTGATCATCAAAATACTTCATCAACACGGTGCGCACCGAAGGCTGACCGTCGGCACCGGAGGTAGCGAGGCTCATCGCATTTGGCTCCGGCAGATCCGCTGACTGCGCTTGCTCGAACCAGACCCGGAATTGCTCTATCGGATCGTCAGCCAGATCTTCCCGTCTCAGGGCACCGCGATCGTACTCTCGCCGCAGCTCGCTGATATCCATCGCCTACTCCGGTCGTCCCGGCGCGGGCGTCGCCGGATCCGCCTCGCGGCGACCCCTGCCGAGGGCCTCGAAGTCATCCACCTCGAGCACCTCATGGCGCGCCTTTTCCGCATAACGCAGCTCGTCCGCTTCGGCCTGGGTGAGCAGTTTGGCCAACACCGCCGCCTCGAGGCGCTGTTGAAATGGCCCCTCCGGGACCAGTTCCCGTCGCGTACCCTCGCGCAGTTTCGACGCCAGCGGCGCGGTCATCGTCACCTTGCCCAGCGCCGCCTCCAGCCTGGCCAGCGGTTCGGCCGGATCCGAAGGGATGTACATACCGGCGGCGATCCGATCACGGCTGGTGGATGGCACCGTGATCAACTCCACCAGCCGGCCCTCGAGCCGGTCGTCGGGCGGCCGCCACGGACGTCCCAGCGGAAATAGCATCCCCTTGAGCAGCCGCGCGGGGAACGCCGGCAGATTTGCACAAACCGCCTCGAGCCCGACCTGACAACGATACAGGCTGTCCGTCATGACCCATTCGAGTAGCAGATCTTCACTGGCATCGCCGTCCGCCATCTCGTGATGGCGCAACGCCGCCGCCGCGATGTAAAGGTTGCTGAGCACATCGGCCATGCGGCCCGAGAGCCGTTCGCGGCGCTTGAATTGCCCGCGCAGGGTAAGCAGCAGGACATCGGTGGCCAGCGCAAAATTAGCGCTGAGACGCGCGATCTGCCGATAATAGCGGCGCGGCGCCCGCGGCTTGACCGGGCTGCCAGCGAGACGACCCGCGCTCAATCCCAGCACCAGGCTGCGCAGACCATTGCGCATGGCAAGCCTGATGTGGCGTGCACACGCGCGGTCAAAGGCCCGCAGATCCGGACTTCCGCCGCGGGTAGCGGCGGTCAGCTCCGCCTGCAGACAAGGATGACAGCGGATCACTCCCTGGCCGAAGGTCATCAGCGTCCGGGTGAGGATGTTGGCACCTTCGACGGTGACCCCGATCGGTCCGAACTTCGCAAACTCCGCAATCAGGTTGCGCGGACCAAGGCAGATAGCGGCTCCGGCATGCACGTCCATGCCGTGCTCCATCACCTGCCGGCAGCGTTCCGTCAGGTTGTATTTGACGATGCCGGCGGCGACCGCGGGCTGCACGCCGTTATCCAGTTCAGCCAGGATCATCTGGCGCGCGCAATCCATGGCCCAGGTATGTCCCGCCATCGGCGCCAGAGCCTCCTGTACACCTTCGAATACAGCGATCGGGGCGCGGAATTGAAAACGCACCCGGGCATAGGCACCAGTCGCCCTGGTGGCCGTCTTCGCCGCGCCACAGGACAGCGCAGGCAGCGAGATAGCGCGCCCGTCAGTGAGGCATTCCATCAGCATGCGCCAGCCCTGACCCAGGCCGTCGTTCTCGCCGACGATCGCATACAGCGGCACGAATACATCGCGGCCACTGACCGGACCGTTATGGAAGCCCATATGGAGCGGATCATGACGGCGTCCGCACTCTACGCCCGGCGCGTTGGCCGGGACCAGCGCCAGCGTGATCCCCCGTCGCACCTGTTCGCCGAGCAGGTGCTCGGGGTCATAGAGCTTGAATGCCAGACCGAGGAGACTGGCTACGGGCGCCAGCGTGATATAGCGCTTGTCGAAATTCAGCCTCACGCCGAGCACGTCGGGCTCACCCGCATGCGTCTGCCGGCACACTATCCCGCTATCCACGATCGAGCCCGCATCGCTGCCCGCCTCCGGACCGGTCAGCGCGAAACAGGGGATTTCCTCACCGCTGGCGAGCGCAGTCAGATAACGCTGCTTCTGTGCCTCGGTGCCGTATTTGACGATCAGCTTGGCCGGGCCCACCGAGTTGGGGATCATCGCGGTGAGCGCCGCACTGACGCTGCGTGAGGCGATTTTCATGATCACGGCGGCCTGGGCGGTGGCAGAGAACCCGTGGCCGCCATACTCCTCCGGGATGGTCATGCCGAAGAAGCGTTCTGACCTGAGCAGGTTCCAGGCCTGGACCGGCAAGTCGCGATCCACCTGGTTGATCTGATAGTCCGAGACCATGCCGCAGAAGGTCTCGACCGGGCCTTCGAGGAAGGCTCGCTCGGCCTCGGTGAGCCGCGATGATGACAATCGCCGCAGACGGCGCCAGGATGGCCGGCCGCTGAACAGCTCGGCTTCCCAGCCGGTGTCACCGGCATCCAGCGCGGCGCGCTCAGTGGCGGAGATGGGGGGCATCTCCTGGCGCATCATGCGCATCATCCGCTCGCTGATCAGCCGGATGCGCAGCGGCGGCAGACCCAGTACGGCGATGCCGATGATGAAGGCAGACCATGCCAGCACGTTTGCCGTGATGCTGAATTCACCGGTCGTACTCATCGCGCCCAGCATCGCGGCACCGACCAGCAGCCACACCCAGAAGCCGGCCGCGAACCAGACCAGGATCATCCCCGCCAGCAACAGGCCGAGGGTCCACAGCCACCCCGATCCCAAGATCTCCATACCCGAATTCCCTTAACGGCCTGTGACGACTGCCCGGCGCCAGGATTCTAATCCGGCAACAGCGCTTCGAGCTCGGCCATCTCGGTAAAGACTGTAGCACCGGCCGCCGCCAGGACGCGAGACGGGGTGCGCTCCGCATAACCAAAAACGCGCATACCGGCGGCCCGGGCGGCAAGCACGCCCGGGCGCGAGTCCTCGACCACGATACAGTCTGCCGGTGCAAAGCCCAGGTGGCTCGCGCCATGCAGGAACAGATCCGGCGCGGGCTTGCCGTGGCTCACGTCTTCAGCGCTGAATATCCGATCATCGGGAAAAAAGCGGCGCAGTCCCGTCAGCTCGAGGCTGCGCCGGATCTTGCTGTGGATGCCGCTGGATGCCACACAGATCGGCGAACGCAGCCGCTCCAATACGCTGGTGATACCCGCTACGGGCTGCAGCGCGCCACGAAACGCCTGCTCGGTGGCGGCGCGCAGATCCGGCACGAAACGCTGCGGTAGCCTGCACCCGAGCCGCGCTTCGATCACGGCGACGCTGGAATGCATGCTCAGACCGGTGAACAGGGCGGTCGACTCGTCCAGCGCGAGATCCAGCCCGACCGTGCGGAGATGCTCGTTGAGCACCCGGTTGGCCAGCGGTTCCGAATCCACGAGGACCCCGTCGCAGTCAAAAATAATCAGCGCCATCGCGCGATCGCTCAGGCTGCGTCCGGCTGGGCCTCGGGGGCGGCGCGTTTGAAGGCCTCCATGGCCAGACAGGCCGCGTTGATCCGCTGCAGTGTCGGATACGGCGTCAGGTCACAATCGAACCGTTTGGCGTTAAACATCTGCGGGATCAGTACCACATCGGCCATCCCGGGCTGGTCGCCGTGACAGAATTCTCCGGTCTCGCCATCACTTGCCAAGCGTGTCTCCAGCGTCTCGAAGCCGAGCCGGATCCAGCGATGGATCCATGCCTGACGCTGGTCGTCGCTGACAGCGAGATCCTCACCCAGGTATTTGAGCACGCGGAGATTCTGCAGCGGACTGACCTCGCAGGCGATCACCTGAGCCAGGCTGCGGACCCGCGCGCGACCCGCAGGATCCGCCGGCAACAGTGCGGGCTCTGGTCGGGTCTCCTCCAGATAGTCGATGATCGCGAGCGACTGACTGATCCTCCGGGCACCATCCTGCAACAGCGGCACCAGTCCCTGTGGATTCATCGACAGGTATTCGGGCCGACGCTGCTCACCACCGCCGCGCACCAGATGCACCGGCTCGATGCGGTAATCGATCTGTTTGAGATTCAGCGCGGCGCGCACCCGATAACTGGCAGAACTGCGCCAGTAACTGTAGAGGACGATGTCAGTCATGAACCATCAAAACGGGCCACGATGTGCTCTACGGCGCCGAAGATGCTGGCACCCTGCTCATCGAGCATCTCGATGCGCACCGTGTCACCGAAACCCATAAACGGGGTGCTCGGCTTGCCGTCGCGGATGATCTCCAGCATGCGCCGCTCCGCCAGACATGACGCGCCGCGAGATTCATCCTGATTCGCGATCGTTCCGGAGCCGATGACGGTGCCCGCGCCCAGCGGCCGGGTGCGGGCGGCGTGTGCGATCAGCTCGGCAAAGCTGAACTGCATGTCGACACCGCACTCGGGCTCGCCGAAGAGAGCGCCGTTGTAGTGGGTGATCAGCGGGCGATGGACTTTGCAATCCCGCCATGCCGTACCGAGTTCGTCCGCTGTCACCGCCACCGGTGACAGCGCCGAGCGCGGCTTGCTCTGCAGGAATCCGAAACCCTTGGCCAGCTCAGCCGGGATCAGGTTGCGTAGTGAAACATCATTGATCAGACAGATCAGCCGCACCTGCTCGCCCGCATCCGCAGCGCTCACGCCCATCGGGACGTCATCGGTAATGACGCAGACCTCCGCCTCGAAGTCGATCCCATATTCCTCGCTGGCGGCCAGGATGGTGCCGGTAGGCGGAAGGAAACCATCCGACACGGCCTGGTACATCAACGGATCGGTGAGAAAGCTCGGCGGCATCTCGGCGCCGCGAGCGCGGCGCACGCGCTCTACATGGGCCAGGTAAGCACTGCCATCGAGGAATTGATAGGCGCGCGGAAGCGGCGAGGCCAGCTCGGCCACATCCAGGTCGAATTCGCCCTCCAGCGGCCCGTCGTCGAGCGCCGCTGACAGCCGCGCCAGCGCTGGCTCGGCCTCCTCCCAGCGTTCCAGCGCTGACTGCAGGGTCGGTGCGATGTCTGTCGCGTCTATGGCCCGCCGCAGGTCCCGGCTCACCACGATCAGGCTGCCATCGCGGCCACCCTTCTTCAATGAAGCGAGTTTCATACCACTATTTTCCCAATTTGCTTGATGCCGGTCGATCCGAATTCAGGTCTTCCAGGAGTCCACATATCCGGCCCATTCGGTGCTCGTCGCCCGCTCATCGATATCCAGCGGGTCGCGGGTGTCGATCATCACCGCGACCTCGTCGGTGCCGACGGCCTTCTGCTCCAACATGTTCTGCAGCGCTTTCGGATGCGGGCCGTGGGTAAACCCGGAGGGATGCAGAGTGATCATGCCGGGATGGATATTGTCGCGGGAGAAGAATTCACCCGCATGATAAAAAATCACTTCGTCGAAATCGTCGTTGTTGTGGAAGAACGGCACTTTCAGCGCGCCAGGATCCGTCTCGAACGGACGCGGCACAAAGGTACAGACGACAAACCGGCTGGCCAGGAACGTGGTGTGCACCGATGGCGGCAGGTGATAACGGTGACTCATCAGCGGGCGGATATCCCGCCAGTTGATCCGCACCGGCGCCAGATCTCCCTTCCAGCCGACGGCATCGAGCGGATTGAACGGATAGGTGATGACCGACAGCTTGCCGCGGGATTTGACCTCGACCCGCCAGGCGTCGTCGGTCTGTTGGGCCAGGAACGCAGCGTCGATGAGCGGTGTGTCGAGCACCGCCTGATCGAATATCGCGTGAGGCCCGAGCATGCCCTTGTCCGGGAGCCGGTAACTCTCGTTGCTGGCCTCGACGAGTAGCGCGGAGACCGGCGACGGGACCTCCAGTCGCCACATGGTACCGCGCGGCAGGACGATGTAATCACCGTCCCGGAACGACAGGTGGCCGTAGTCACAAAACAACTCACCACTACCCTGATGGATAAACAACAGCTCGTCACCGTCGGCATTCCGGGCCAGCGAGTTCATGCTGCCGGTCAGATTCAGATAGCGGATCTTGGCCGCGGCATTGTGCAGCAGGGGCACCGCATCCCACGGCGAGCTGCCCGACTCCGCCAGCCGATTCGTATCGAAGGCGCGGGGTCTGAGCGGTCCTTCGAAATCGCTCCAGGCGGTCGGCGGATGGCGATGATACATATGGGTCGCCGGGCCAAAGAAACCCTCGCGACCGAGCTCGCGCTCGTAGGTCCCGGGCGGCAGATCGGCATGGGCCTGACGCGACGCCGTCCCCTCGATGCGCGGGAAATTGATCCACTGTTTCATGCTGTCAGCTCCACCGGCGCGATGCCGTTCAGAGTACGCCGCGGCGGAGCTGATCCCGCTCGATGGATTCGAACAGGGCCTGGAAATTACCTTCGCCAAAGCCTTCGTTACCCTTGCGCTGGATAATCTCGAAGAAGATCGGGCCGACGCAGGTCTGGGTGAAGATCTGCAGCAGCAGCTGGCTGCGCGTCTCCAGATCGCCATCGATCAGGATGCGATTGTCGCTCATCCGTTTGAGATTCTCACCGTGTTTGGGCAGGCGCTCGTCAACCATCTCATAGTAGGTATCCGGCACATCGAGGAATTCCACCTTGTGCGCTTTGAGTGCTTCGACCGACGCGTAGATGTCATCGGTGAACAGCGCGATATGCTGGATGCCCTCGCCCTTGTACTCGTCCAGGTACTCGGCGATCTGCGATTTGTCGTCGGTGGCTTCGTTGATCGGGATACGGACCATGCCGTCCGGCGCCGTCATCGCGCGCGACACCAGTCCCGTTTTGGCGCCCTTGATGTCGAAATAGCGGATCTCGCGGAAATTAAAGATCCGCTGATAAAACCCGGCCCAGCGGTCCATGTTCCCCTGGAACACGTTGTGGGTCAGATGATCGATAAAGGTCAGGCCAAACCCCTGCGGATGCCGCTCCACGCCGTCGAAGAACTCATATTCGGCATCGAACACCGGCGGCTTTTTGCGATCGGCCACCAGATAAAGCGCGCTGCCGCCGATGCCCGCGATCACCGGCACCTGCAGAGCCAGCGTGTCGGCCTTGTCGCCGATCGGCTCGGCGCCGTTGCCCAGAGCGTGAGCGCGAGCCTCGTCGCCATCGGCCACCCGGATGCCGAAGCCGCAGGCGGACGGACCGTGGGCGCGGGCGAAGTCGGCGGCAAAGCTGTCCGGCTCCTCGTTGACCAGAAAGTTGATATCGCCCTGGCGATACAGGGTCACATCGCGCTTCCGGTGCCGGGCCACAGCGACAAAGCCCATACGGGCAAATAAGTCATGCAGCAGCGCCGCGTCCGGGGCCGCGAATTCGACGAACTCGAAGCCGTTGATGCCGAGGGGGTTGGAATTCCGCTCCACCATGGGATTCTCCACGTATGACAGCAGGACTGCGTGAGGCCCTGCCTTGTTGAAATAGTTTCAGATGTAACTATTATAGTGCGCGACCGCATCGGGCAACAAGCTGCGACGCACCATGCAAGAAAAGACCCTGGAACTGGAGGATTTCCTCCCCTATCGCCTGTCGGTGTTATCCAACACCGTCAGCGCCGCGATCGCCGAGGCCTATTCGGAACGCTTCGGGCTGACCATCCCGGAATGGCGGGTCATGGCTGTACTCGGACGCTTCCCCGGCATCTCTGCGGCGGAGGTGGCGGAGCGCACTGCGATGGACAAGGTGGCGGTCAGCCGGGCGGTCTCCCGGCTGCTCGAATCCGCCCGCATCCGACGCAGCTTTGCCGACGCTGACCGCCGCCGCTCGATCCTCAATCTGTCTGCCGCCGGCCGGCGCATCCACCGACGCATCGCCCCGATCCTGCTGCAATACGAAGCGGAGCTGCTGTCCGCGCTGGATGCAGACGAGCGCCGCCAGCTGGAGACCATGCTGACACGGCTGGACGCACAGGCCCGCCGGCTGGGCCGCCCGGAGATTGGCTGATACGGCCGGCTATTCTCCGATGTAGGTGCGGACCTCGATCAACTCGGGGAACAGACGGAAGTCGATGGCGCGGCGCAAAAACGCGACGCCGGAAGAACCGCCGGTGCCGCGTTTGAAACCGATGATCCGTTCCACCGTCTTCAGATGACGGAAGCGCCATAGCTGGAAGTTCTCCTCTACATCGACGAGCTTCTCGCACATGTCGTAGGCTTGCCAGTGCGTGGCGGTATCCTCATAGATCGACCTGAACACGGACACGACGCCCGGGTGGGACTCATAAGGCCGGGACCAGTCGCGCTCGATGCATTCGGCCGGAAGCGGGAAGCCACGCCTGCCGAGGAAGCGCAAGAACTCGTCATAGATGCTGGGCGAATTGAGCGCGTGCTCCAGCTGCGCATGGATCCCGGCATCATGCTCGAACACCTGCAGATTGGCCGCGTCCTTGTTGCCGAGCATGAATTCCACTTCGCGGAACTGTGAGGATTGGAAGCCGGAGGCGTGACCGAGCACGTCGCGAAACTGTGCGTACTCGCTAGGCGTCAGTGTCTCCAGCACCGACCACTGGCTGAACAGCTGTTGCTGCACCTGCTTTATCCTCGCGAGGATCTTGAAGCAGGGACTCAGATGATCCTGCTGCAGATGAACGATGGCCGCCTTCAGCTCATGAATGATCAGCTTGAACCAAAGCTCGGATGTCTGGTGCTGGATGATGAACAGCATCTCGTCATGATGGACAGGCTCGCTGAGCGGCTCCTGGGCGTTTAGCAGCCGGTCGAGTCTGAGGTACCGGGCGTAGGTGAGTTGGTCGCCCAGATCACGATAGATTCCGTCTTCCATTTCTCGCTGATTCATCGTGGCTCCCGCCTTGTCTCGCTGCCGCCAGTTTCCGCTGCAATAGCCGCGGGCGCCAGCCGTTTGCTGGTCAGTGAATGGTGCGTCGCGTCAAGAATTATCGCAGAAAACTTCGGTTATAATGCGCGACCTTTCCAGGCCACCGCCACAAGCTATCTGCCAGGCGGCGGCCCTGTTCCCGCACCCGGCCGCGTCCGGAGGAATAAGTCCTCACCGCGCGGTGCCGGTCTTGGAGGAAATCCGTTTGAAAACCATTGCCCAATTCAAGATCGGGTATAGCCAGTTTCTGGATCCAGCGGGGAACCCGGTCGGTGAGCTGCCCGCATTCGCCAAGGACCCGGAGCAGCTGCTGAGCATGTATCGGCTGATGACCGAAACCCGCGTCTTCGATACCAAGGCAATCAATCTGCAGCGCACCGGCAAGCTCGGCACCTACGCATCGTCGCTCGGCCACGAGGCCGCCCACGTCGGCGTCGGTGCGGCGATGCGCGAGGAGGATTGCTTCGCGCCAATGTATCGCGAATACGGCGCGCAGTTCTGGCGTGGCGTAAAGATGTCCGAGGTCTTGCTCTATTGGGGTGGTGACGAGCGCGGCAACGATTTCTCCGGACCCGCCCATGATTTCGCCTGGTGCGTGCCGATTGCGACCCAATGCCTGCATGCCGCCGGTGCCGCGCTGGCCTTCAAGCTCCGCGGCGAGCCGCGCTGCGCGGTTTCGGTGATCGGCGACGGCGGCACCTCGGAAGGAAATTTTTACGAGGCGCTCAACCTGGCTGCGGTGCGTAAATTGCCGGCCGTATTCGTCGTCGTCAACAACAAGTGGGCGATCTCGGTGCCGTTGTCGATACAGACCGCGGCCGAGACCCTGGCGCAGAAGGCGGTGGCCGCGGGCATGCCTGGCGTCCAGGTGGACGGCAATGATGTGATCGCCGTGCGCGACGCCATGGAGACAGCGCTGGCGCGGGCACGGGCCGGTGACGGGCCGACCCTGGTCGAAGCGGTGACCTACCGGCTAAGCGACCACACGACTGCGGATGATGCCAGCCGTTACCGCGACCCGGCAGAAGTCGAGGCGGCGCGCGGGAACGAGCCGCTGATCCGGCTGCGCAAGTATCTGATCAGCATCGGCGCCTGGGACGATGAGCAGGAACAGGGGCTGCTCGCCCAGTGCGCAGAGAAGGTGGAAGCGGCGGTCAAGGAATATGTGGAGACCCCCGTACAGCCGAGCAGTGCCATGTTCGACTATATGTATGCAACCCTGCCGCAGGCGATGGAGGAACAGCGCGAGACCGCGATCCGTTACGGCGCCGACGGAGGCGATCACTGATGGCCAAAGTGACCCTGATCGAGGCCGTTACGATGGCGCTGGCCCACGAGATGGAGCGGGACCCGTCGGTCATCGTCCTGGGTGAGGACGTCGGCGTAAACGGTGGCGTGTTCCGTGCTACCGCGGGCCTGCAGCAGAGATTCGGACCGGATCGTGTGATGGACACGCCGCTGGCGGAGGCGATGATCGCCGGGGCGTCGATCGGCATGGCCGCCCAGGGCATGAAGCCGGTGTGCGAGATGCAGTTCATGGGCTTTATCTACCCCGCTGTCGACCAGATGATCAATCACGCCGGTCGCATGCGTCATCGCACCCGTGGCCGCCTGCATTGCCCGATGGTGCTGCGTGCACCCTTTGGCGGCGGCATCCACGCGCCGGAGCACCATTCCGAGAGCACCGAAGCCTTGTTTGCCCACATGCCGGGCATCCGCGTGGTGATCCCCTCCTCGCCCCAGCGCGCCTACGGCCTGCTGCTGGCATCGATCCGCGACCCGGATCCGGTCGTATTCCTGGAGCCGAAGAGGATCTATCGCCTGCAAAAACAGGAAGTGCCGGACGACGGCAAGGCGATGCCGCTGGACGTGTGCTACACGCTGCGCGAGGGCGACGACGTCACCCTTGTCACCTGGGGCGCGATGACGTTCGAGACGCTTAAAGCCGCTACCGCGCTGGCCGAGGAAGGCATTAGCTGCGAAGTGATCGATCTGGCGACGATCAGCCCGCTCGATCTGGACACGATCCTGGAGTCGGTGGAAAAGACCGGCCGGCTGGTGATCGTGCATGAAGCAGCGCGCAATTGTGGCGTCGGCGCGGAGATCGCCGCCGGTGTCGCGGAGAAGGGCCTGTATGACCTGGAGGCGCCGATCCAGCGCGTGACAGGCTACGATACGGTGATGCCGCTATTCCGCATGGAGTACCAGTATCTGCCCAGCGTCAAACGCATCGTCGACGCCGCCAAGGCCACCCTGGAGGACTGAGGCGGATCTCAGATCTCCGCCCGGGAAAACCGTATATGAAGACATTCAATCTGCCCGACCTCGGAGAAGGGCTGCCCGAAGCCGAAATCGTCACCTGGCATGTGAAGGAAGGTGACGAGATCACGCTGGATCAGCCGATGCTGTCGGTGGAAACCGCCAAGGCGGTGGTGGAAGTGCCGTCGCCGCTTACCGGGCGGGTAGCCAGACTCTATGCCGGTGAAGGCGATATCGTCGAGACCGGCAAACCGTTGATCGATATCGATACAGGGAGTGGCGGCAGTGCCGCCGCCGCAGCGCCGGGCCGCAATGATGAATCGCCCGCGGTGTCATCCAGTGCCGATTCCGGCACCGTGGTCGGCAGCATGCC
>JBATKC010000006.1:0-1575 GCA_049669065.1 Gammaproteobacteria bacterium | reverse complement strand
GGCCCGGATCTATCCGCCGGCGCTGCTGACCGAAAGCGTACGCATCGCCGCACGCTGTCGATTCCGCCTCGACGAGTTGCGTTATGAATATCCTGCGGAGCTGGTGCCGGCGGCGCACACGCCGGCGAGCTGTCTGCGCATGCTGACCGAGGAGGGCGCGCTCCGACGCTGGCCCGGCGGGGTGGCCACAGAGGTGCGTGCACGGATCGAGCACGAGCTGACGCTGATCTCGGAACTCGGTTACGAGCCTTACTTTTTGACCGTCCACGATATCGTCCGTTTCGCAAGGGACCGCGGCATCCTCTGTCAGGGACGTGGATCCGCCGCCAACTCGGCGGTCTGTTTTTGTCTCGGTATCACCGAGGTGGATCCGGCCCGCATGTCCATGTTGTTCGAGCGCTTTATCTCGCGCGAGCGCGACGAGCCGCCGGATATCGATGTGGATTTCGAGCATGAGCGGCGCGAAGAGGTGATCCAGTACATCTATCGCAAATACGGCCGCGCGCGCGCGGCATTAGCGGCGACGGTGATCAGCTACAGGCCGCGCAGCGCCATCCGCGACGTGGGCAAGGCGCTGGGTCTGGAAGCACTACAGATCGATCAGCTGGCCCGGGCGATCCAATGGTGGGATGGCCGCGAGGTCGGCGATGACCGGGTCCGCGAAGCCGGCTTCGACCCGGACAATCCGATGATCGCGCGGCTGCTCGGACTGGTACGGCAGCTGCTCGGTTTCCCGCGTCATCTGTCGCAGCATGTAGGGGGTTTCGTGATCGCCGCCGGCGATCTGTCCGAACTGGTGCCGGTGGAGAATGCTGCGATGCCGGAGCGCACGGTGATCCAGTGGGACAAGGACGATCTCGATGCTCTGGGTTTGATCAAGGTGGATGTGCTCGGGCTGGGCATGCTCTCCGCCATCCGTCGCAGCTTCGATCTGCTAGGTGCGTTTCGCGGCAGACAACTGAGTCTGGCCAGCGTGCCGGCGGAAGACCCGGTGGTCTACGATATGATCTGCCGCGCCGACACCCTGGGCGTGTTTCAGATCGAATCGCGCGCCCAGATGGCGATGCTGCCGCGCTTGCGTCCGCGCTGTTATTACGACCTGGTGATCGAGGTGGCGATCATCCGCCCGGGGCCGATCCAGGGTGACATGGTGCATCCCTATCTGCGGCGACGCAGCGGCGAGGAAGCCGTCGCTTATCCCAATGAGGAAGTGCGCGGCGTACTCGAGCGCACCCTGGGCGTACCGATCTTCCAGGAGCAGGTGATGGAGCTGGCGGTGGTGGCTGCCGGCTTCAGCCCTGGCGAGGCCGACCGGCTGCGCCGGGCGATGGCGGCCTGGCGGCGCAAGGGCGGTCTCGGGCCTTTCGAGACCAGGCTGATCGAAGGTATGCGGCGGCGTGGCTACGAGGAACGCTTCGCGCGCCAGATCTTCAACCAGATCCTGGGTTTCGGCGAGTATGGTTTCCCCGAGTCCCATTCGGCCAGTTTCGCGCTGCTGGTCTATGTATCGGCTTGGCTCAAGTGCCATGAGCCGGCAGTGTTCGCCTGTGCGCTGATCAACAGTCAGCCCATGGG
>JBATKC010000005.1:0-21425 GCA_049669065.1 Gammaproteobacteria bacterium | reverse complement strand
GAACTCGACGGTGGACCGCTCATCGCTCAGGCCCGGCTAAACATCGGACCCGGTGACACCGAGACGTCGCTGAATCAGCGTATCCAGACGCTGGAACATCGGCTCTACCCTGAGGTGATCGGCTGGTTCGGTGCAGGCAGGCTGCGGCTTGGGGCGGACGGCGTGGAGCTCGACGGTAACCGGCTGGACGCGCCGCTGCTACGCGACGAGGCGGAGATTCTCAGGCCCTAGGCAGGGTCACGCCGACCTGGCCCTGATACTTGCCGCCGCGATCCTTGTACGAGACCTCACAGGTCTCATCCGACTCGAAGAACAACATCTGCGCCACACCTTCGTTGGCGTAGATCCGCGCCGGCAGAGTCGTCGTATTGGAGAATTCCAGCGTCACGTGTCCTTCCCATTCCGGCTCCAGCGGCGTGACGTTGACGATGATGCCGCAGCGCGCATAGGTAGACTTGCCCAGACAGATCGTGAGCAC
The DNA here is from genome assembly GCA_049669065.1 of Gammaproteobacteria bacterium. GTDB lineage: Bacteria > Pseudomonadota > Gammaproteobacteria > Steroidobacterales > XN24 > CAMYOC01. Next base: position 20,947 of record JBATKC010000005.1, on the reverse strand, counting down.
GCTTCGCGGTATACGGAAATACTCCACGGTCCGCGCCAGCGCAAAGGAATTTGGCGGGATAATGCACACCTCGCCAGCGACATCGACAAAGCTGGCGGCGTCAAAGCCCTTGGGGTCGACGATTGCTGAATTGATATTGGTGAAGACCTTGAATTCGGGCGCGCAGCGGACATCGTAACCGTAGCTTGAGGTGCCATAGCTGATCAGTCGCTCACCTTCGCTGCCGGCTCTGACTTGTCCCGGCTCGAACGGTTCGATCATGCCATGGGTCTCAGCCATGCGCCGGATCCAACGGTCGGATTTGATGCTCATTCAATCATCCTCGATGACGATGCGGGGACCCTGGGACACTGCCGTGCTCAGCAATGACAGCGCCGCCACCACGCGCCGTGCCACATCCATATAGGCCTGGGCAAGAGGGCCGTCGGGATCAGCGACGACTGAAGGCAGGCCGCTATCCGCCTCCTCGCGGATGCGGATGTCCAGCGGCAACCCGCCCAGCAGCGGCACCCCGTGATTCTCAGACATCCGGGCGCCGCCACCGGTACCGAAGATCGCCTCTTCATGACCGCAATTTGAGCACACATGGGTGCTCATGTTCTCGATCACGCCGAGCACCGGGATCTGCACATCCTGGAACATCTTCAGCCCCTTGACCGCGTCGATCAGCGCGATGTCCTGCGGCGTGGTGATAACGACGGCGCCGGACACCGGCACCTGTTGGGACAACGTCAGCTGGATATCGCCGGTCCCGGGCGGCATATCCACGATCAGGTAGTCGATGTCGTCCCAGCTGGTCTGATTCAACAGCTGATTCAACGCCTGAGTCGCCATCGGCCCGCGCCAGATCACCGGCTGATCGGCGCCGACCAGGAATCCCATCGACATGCACTGCAAGCCGTGCGCCACCATGGGGTCCAGACTCTTGCCATCGGGCGAGGTCGGACGGCGGCCCTCCAGACCCAGCATGGTCGGCTGGCTGGGGCCATAGATATCCGCGTCCAGGATCCCCACCCGCGCGCCTTCCGCGGCCAGCGCCAACGCCAGATTCACCGCGGTGGTGGATTTGCCGACGCCACCCTTGCCCGAAGCCACGGCGATCACGTTGCGAACACCCGGCAATGGCGACTTTCCGCCCTGAACCGGTGCCGTCGGCACATCCCAGTGCACCTCCACGTCGCAGCGCCCCGGACCGACTTTGTCCGCAACGAATTCAGTCAGGCGCGCCGCAAGCACCGGCCCGAAGCGGTCTGCCGGAAAGGTCAGACCGACGACCGCACGGGCGCGGTCCCCGTCCGCCGCGTCGATCTGGAACAGCGCAAGCTCACCCAGCGGTGCCTGCAGATCGGGATCCTGGTAAACGGCCAGGGTCTGGAGCAAGGTTTCAATCAGCTCTTCGGTCAATTTTGGCGCTCCAGTCGGATCAGACGGGTGGAAGGCTCGGCATTTTAACGGAATTTTGTTCCCCGAGGCGGTCAAACTGCTTGGAGAATCAGAGGGCGTTGTGTAATGTACCGTGCATGACCAACGCCGGGCCCGGCGGACACCCTAATCCGCCCAATTTTGAATGATCAATGTCACTCTCAATGGCGGCCTCACTGGCGCGTTGGGATAACTTCATGAGCCGCAGGCGAATAGTCGGGGAATCGGTCACGGAATGAGCATTCTGGGCAGCCTTCGAGCCGGCCAGCTGATTGGCAAGGTGGAATCTCTCGGTAGCGTCGACTCGCCCGAGGCCGAGAAGACCATCGAAAAGCTGCGCAAGACGGGTGCTCCGGCGATTCGCCGTATCATCGACTCACTGGCCACCGCCGGTGGCCATGAAAGCGAGCTGTTGACCGAATTGCTTGCCGAGATCATTACCGACAAGAGTCTGCCCGTCGTCACCAAGGCCCTGGCCAGCGACAACCAGAAAACGGTCAAGGGTGTGGTCAAAGCCCTCAGCATGGGTCGCGGCTTCAATGCCAATCGTCTCGTAGACCAGTTGCAGAACGATGACATCCCGAACCCCGCTCTTTGCGAAGCCCTTGCGGCGCAGAAGGATCGCCTTGACACGCAGCGCATCCTGACCCAGGCCTACAGTCTCGATTCAGCCGACAAAGCGACGCTGTTCCGTATCGTCGCGCAATCCGCCACCGAGAAAGATGTACCGGAATTGATCAGCCGTCTCGGCGGCAAGGACGTTGTTGCCAAAGCCCATTTGATCGACATGCTGTCCCGTTTCGACCGCCCCGACGTGCACGCCGCGCTGGAGTCTCAACTCGAGGATTCCAGCAAGCTGATCCGTCAGGCGGCGATCAACGCGATCGGCAAGATGGATGCAAAGCCCAACATCGAGGTGCTGACCAGGCTTCTTTGCGATCCGGATCTGGACGTGCAGAACAAGGCCGTGGAGATCATCTGCCGGGTCAATCACCCGGACACGGTCAAACATCTTGTGGTAGCGCTAAAAGACGAATCGGAATACACGCGACGCGCCGCCGTCGAGGTACTCAACGAGATCGGCGACGCGCGCTCGATCAAAGATCTGCTTGCGGTACTCAGCGACGACGACTGGTGGGTGCGGGCGCGCGCCACGGACGCGCTGGCCAAGATCGGTGGCCCCAAGGTGGTCAGCGCGGTGCTGGAGCTGATCAACGACAAGGACGAAGAGGTCCGCAGGGCAGCGATCGAAATCCTCAACAGCACCAAGGACGAACGCGCGGTCAAGACGCTGATCCAGGCCACGCTGGACGAGGACTGGTGGGTCCGCGAGCGGGCGGCGGATGCGCTGGCGTCGATCGGTGATACCCGCGCCCTGCCGGCGCTGACCAAGATGTTAGCCGGAGACGCCCGCTCGATCCCGAGCGCGGTGCGCGGCATCGCCAAACTCGGCGGTGCGAAACAGGTCACCAAACTACAGGAGTTGTTGCTCAGACCCGAGCGGGAGATCCAGATCGAGGCGATCAACGCCCTCGCCCGGCTCGCCGATACGGAAAACGGCATGGACGTGCGCGACGCTATTGCCAAGCTCGGCGACAGTCCCGACAAGTCAGTGCGAGCCACGGCTGCAGCCGCGGTCAAGGCTATCGATCAACGGCTTTCGCCCTCGCAGATCCAGGCGGCAGCAAAGGCGGAACGCTTTGCCGAGCCCGACCACACGATGCTGGTCGAGGACGCGCAGATCGAAGCCATCGTGCGCAGCGAGAGCGCCACCCCGGACCAGCTCGACATCACCACGCTTCAGCCTGGCGATATCATCGAAGGTCGCTACAAGTACGTGAAGAAGATCGGTAAGGGCGCCTTCGGCACGGTGCTGCTGGTCAGTGACGAGGTGGTGGAAGAAAACCTGATCCTCAAGTTCCTTAACCCCAACGTCGCCTCCGACGAAGAGATGATGAAGCGCTTTGTCCACGAACTGCGCTATTCACGCAAGATCACGCACAAGAACGTGATCCGCATCTACGATTTCCTGCACATGGGCGGCCTGTATGCCATCTCGATGGAATATTTTCCGTCGCATACGCTGGGCGATGAGATAAAGGACGAACAGCCGGTGCCGGTGGAGAAGGCGGTCGGTTTTGGCTGCGATATCGCCACCGGCATGCAGGTCGCGCATCTGGCCGGCATCGTGCATCGGGATCTGAAGCCCGCTAACATCCTGATCAATGACGAAGGCCTGCTGAAGATCGTCGATTTCGGTGTGGCGGCGGCGCGCAGCAGCGGTGACACCCAATTGACCAAAACTGGCTACGTGATCGGCTCACCCAAATACATGGCGCCGGAGCAGATCCTGGGCAAGCCGGTCGATGAGAAGGCCGATATCTACAGCCTCGGCGTGATCATGTACGAGTTGCTCACCGGTGTGCCGCCGTATACGCGAGGTGACCACATGTCGGTGATGTATCAGCACGTGCAGGGCAAGGCTCGGGCGCCCGAGGAGATCAATCCCACGTTGCCGTCAGGCCTTACCGATATCGTCAAATCATGCATGGCGGTAGACAAGGCCAAGCGTTTCTCTTCCATGGTCCAGTTGCACGAAGCCTTGGAAGAATACCTGCCCGCAGAGTAAGCTGGCGACATGGCGCGCATTGATTCATTCCTCAAGCTGGGTCTGGCCCAGGGCTGTTCGGACATCCATCTTGCGGTCGGCGTCCCGCCGATGCTGCGGCTGCGCGGCGACCTGATGCCGATCAAGTTCCGCGAACTCTCCGACACTGAATTGGAGGGTTACGTCAGGGAGATAATGACGGAAACCCAGCAGGAGCATTTCAGCAGCGGGCAGGACCTGGACTTCGCTTATATGTCCACCGATGGCGGCCGCTTCCGGGTCAACCTGTTCCGCAAAGAGACCGGCGTCGGCGCGGTGTTCCGCTTTATCCCGGAAGAGATCCCGAATATCGACGCACTCGGGCTGCCCGAGGTGGTCAAGGAGCTGTGTGATCACCACCAGGGCATGCTGCTGGTCACGGGCGCGACCGGTACCGGCAAATCCACGACGCTGGCCGCGATGCTGGACAATATCAACACTCACCGGGCGCTCAACATCATCAGCCTCGAGGATCCGATCGAGTTTGTCCATCACAGCCGACAATCGCAGATCGTGCAGCGCGAGTACGGCACGCATTTCTCTACCTTTGCCGATGCCGTGCGTGCCGCCATGCGCCAGGATCCGGACGTGATCCTGGTCGGCGAAATGCGCGATACCGAGACCATCCGCATGGCGATGACCGCAGCCGAAACCGGGCACCTGGTCCTGGGTACGCTGCATACCACCAGCGCGGTTAAGACGCTCGACCGGATCATCGATGCCTTGCCCGCCGCCGAGCGGGGCCAGGCCAAGACCTTCCTCGCTCACAGCCTCAACGGCGTCATCACCCAGGTGCTGACCAAGACTGCCGATGGCCGCGGCCGCAAGGCGGTGTTTGAGGTGATGCTGCACAACAAAGCGATATCCAAATTGATCCTGTCGGATCAGGTCCATCTGATCCCGTCGCAGCTGCAGACCGGCAAGGCCGAAGGCATGCAGCTGATGGATCAGGGCTTGCTGGACGCGATCCAGGCCAAACAGATCGATCCGGATGACGCCTATCGATTTGCGGTGGACAAGAAAAAATTCACCCGCTTCGTGACCGACACCAGCATCCTGCCCAAGCTGGACATGGACTGATGACGCATGCCGCAACACAGACCGGAGGTGAGGTCGCGTGACCCTGCTCGATGAATTGCTGAGGCAGCTGATAAAGCGCAACGGCTCCGACCTGCATCTGATCGCCGGCGATCCGCCGCGGATGCGGATCAACGGTGACCTGATGAGCGTGCGCGACAGTCCGCTGGAGCCGGACAAGCTACAGCAAGAACTCGGCCAGATCGTGCCGCCGGCTGCGACCAGTGTCCTGAACAAGCACGATCAGGCCGACTTCGCCCATGAGGTGGAGGATCTGGCACGCTTCCGGGTAAATGTATTCCGTCATCTGGGCGGTCTCGGTGCCATCATGCGCGCGATCCCGACCACCGCCAAGACGATAGAAGAACTGGGGCTGCCGGAGGTTTTCGCACGCCTGTGTAAAGAGACTTCGGGTCTGATCCTGGTCACCGGCAAGACCGGATCGGGCAAATCGACCACGCTTGCGGCGATGCTGGATGACATCAACCGCCGTATGAAGGGCCATATCCTGACTATCGAGGACCCGATCGAATTCGTCCATCCGCGCCGCAATTGCCTGGTCAGCCAGCGCGAGGTCGGTCTGCATTGCAACAGCTTCTCAGGCGCACTGCATTCCGCATTGCGCGAGGATCCGGACGTGATCCTGGTCGGCGAGCTGCGCGATCTCGAGACCATGAGCACAGCCATAACCGCGGCCGAGATGGGTATCCTGGTGATGGGGACCCTGCACACCAATGGCGCAGCACAGACCGTGGACCGCATCGTCAATGCGTTTCCTGCGGAGCGCCAGTCCCATGTGCGCACCATGCTGTCGACCTCGCTGCGCGGCGTTGTCTCCCAGCAGTTGTGCAAGAACAAGACCGGCGACGGCCGCGTGCCGGCCTTCGAGGTGATGGTCAACACCCCTGCGGTCAGCAACCTGCTGCGCCAGGGCAAGCTGGATCAGCTCGAGAGCGCGATGCAGGCCGGCGCCAAGGTCGGCATGGTCGCCATGGACGGCGCGCTGCAGAGTCTGCTCAACCGGCGTTTTATCTCCGGGCGCGAAGCCTACGAGCGCGCGATCTCCAAAGACCGCTTCCGCCAGTACGCAGAAGAGGCCTGAGTCGCCGCAGTGGCCCGACGCGGCGCTGTATGGTGCCGGGGCCTGTGCGATAATGCTGCGTCGCCCGCAGCCGATTCCGTAGCATGACCGACCGCCGTCGCATCCTCGTCACCGCCGCCCTGCCCTATGCCAATGGCCTGGCCCATATGGGTCACCTGGTGGAATACATCCAGACCGACATCTGGGTACGGTTCCAGCGCATGCTCGGCAACGACTGCCTGTTCGTCTGTGCCAGCGATGCCCACGGCACGCCGATCATGATCCGCGCACGCAAGGACGGCATCGATGCAGAGAAGATCATCGAACACTATCACCGCCGCTTCGAGCAGGACTTCGCCGCCTTCGATATCGAATTCGACAACTTCGGCAGCACCCACTCAAGCGAGAATCGGGAGCTGGTCGAACTGATCTACGGGCGTCTGCAACGGGATGGGCATCTGGAGAGCCGGACCATACGCCAGGCCTATGATGAAAAAGAAGGCATGTTCCTGCCCGACCGTTTCGTGCGCGGCACCTGTCCTCGTTGTGGCACGGCGGACCAATACGGAGACAGCTGCGAATCCTGCGGCGCAACTTATTCGCCGTCGGAACTGGTGGATCCGGTCTCGATCCTGTCCGCTACCCGACCGGTAGAAAGGGAGTCCGAACACCTGTTTTTCCGCCTAAGTGCGTTCGAGGATGCGCTGCGCGCCTGGGCCACGGGCGGCGCTCTCCAGGACAGCGTGCGCAAGAAGCTCGACGAGTGGTTCGAGGCGGGGCTGCAGGATTGGGATATCAGTCGCGATGCGCCCTACTTCGGCTTCGAGATCCCGGATCTGCCGGGAAAATTCTTCTACGTCTGGCTGGATGCCCCGGTCGGGTATATGGCGAGCCTGCTGAGCCTGGCCCGGCGACGCGACGACATCGATTTTGACTCGTACTGGAATGCGGACAGCGATGCCGAGCTGTATCACTTCATCGGCAAAGACATCGTCTACTTCCACGCGCTCTTCTGGCCAGGCGTATTGCAGGCGGCGGGCTTCCGCGTGCCGACCGCGATCTTCGCCCACGGCTTCCTCACCGTCAACGGCGAGAAGATGTCCAAGTCGCGCGGCACCTTTATCACCGCCGAGACTTATCTGCAGCACCTGGAGCCGCAGTGCCTGCGCTACTACTACGCCTCCAAACTCGGCCCGGGCGTCGAAGACATCGACCTCAACCTGGAAGATTTCGTACTCAAGGTCAATGCCGATCTGGTCGGCAAAGTCGTCAACATCGCAAGCCGTTGCGCCGGCTTTGTCACTCGTCTCGCCGACGGCCGCTTGGCCACCTCCCTGCCCGAGCCGGCGCTTTATGATGAGTTCATCAGCGGCGCGGCACAGGTGGCGGAGTCCTATGAGACCCGGCACTTCAGCCGCGCGATGCGCCAGATCATGACCTTGGCGGATCGCGCGAACCAGTACATCGATCAGCACAAACCCTGGCTGATGGCGAAAGAACAGGGTCGGGAGACCGAGGTGCAATCAGTATGCACGCAGGGGCTGAATGCGTTCCGCGCTCTGGTCATCATGCTCAAACCGGTGCTGCCCGGACTGGCCCGGGACGCCGAGCGCTTCCTCGGCGAAACCGATCTGCGCTGGAGCGATATCGAACAGCCGTTACTCGATCGGCGTATTGAGAAGTTCAAGCCTTTGCTACAGCGCGTCGACCCGAAAGCGGTGGCGGCGATGCTTGAGGCATCGCGCGCCACCATGGCGGGCACGCCGGCCCCATCCCCTCCCGCGGAGGAACCCATGGACGAAATCACCATCGACGAATTCCGCCGGGTGGAGCTGCGGGTGGCCCGGATCAGCCGGGCCGAGACCGTCGACGGCGCCGACAAGCTGCTGCGTCTGACCCTTGATCTGGGTGCTGGAGAACGCCAGGTACTGGCCGGCATCCGCAGCGCCTACCAGCCCGAGTCGCTGACCGATCGCCTGGTCGTGGTGGTGGCCAACCTGCAGCCGCGGAAGATGCGTTTTGGCACCTCGCAGGGAATGATCCTCGCCGCGGGCCCGGGCGGCGAAGATATCTTCCTGTTGTCGCCGGACAGCGGCGCGGTACCGGGCATGCGCGTCAGCTGAGCGGGATATAATGCCGGTCCGTAGTCTCCGGGATCGCCCTGCGCCATCCCTCAGCGTGCTCAGACCAGCAGACGATCATGACCGAACTAGCGCTCATTCTGATTGCCACCGTACTGGTCAACAATTTTGTGTTGGTCAAGTTTCTCGGCCTGTGCCCGTTTATGGGCGTGTCGCGGAAACTGGAGACGGCAGCGGGCATGGCGCTGGCCACTACGTTCGTGCTGACGCTGTCCTCGGTCTGCAGCTACCTGGTCAATGCGTGGCTGCTGGCACCGCTGGGTCTCGAGTATCTGCGTACCATCGCCTTTATCCTGGTCATCGCTGCGCTGGTCCAGTTCACCGAGATGGTGGTGCAAAAGACCAGCCCGTTGCTGTATCAGGTGCTGGGCATCTACCTGCCGCTGATCACGACCAACTGCGCGGTGCTGGGCGTCGCCCTGCTCAACATCCAGCAAGCGCACGGCTTCCTCGAGTCCATGGTCTACGGGTTGGGAGCGGCGCTCGGCTTCTCACTGGTGCTGATCATGTTCGCCGGCGTGCGCGAACGTGTCGCCATCGCTGACGTCCCGGCTCCTTTTCAGGGCGCTGCCATCGCCCTGATCACCGCGGGCCTGATGGCGCTCGGATTTATGGGATTCGCCGGCCTGGTGAAAGGCTGATGTTGACCGCCATCATCGCCATCTCGGGTCTTGCAGCCGGCTTCGGCCTGCTGCTGGGATTCGCCGCCGTGCGTTTCCGCAGCGAGGGCGACCCGGTAGTCGAGCGTGTCGACTCGCTGCTGCCGCAGACCCAGTGCGCGCAATGCGGCTTCCCCGGCTGCCGGCCCTACGCGGAAGCGATCGTCGACGGCTCTGCGGACATCAATCGCTGCCCGCCCGGCGGCGAGGCCACCATCCGCGCCCTCGCCGATCTGCTCGAGCGGGATCCCAAACCGCTCGATCCGGAGCGCGGCGAAGAGCGGCTGCCGGCGCTGGCGGTAATCGAAGAGGATCTGTGCATCGGCTGTACCCTGTGTATCCAGGCCTGTCCGGTAGACGCCATCCTCGGCGCCGCAAAACAGATGCATACGGTCATCGCCAGCGAATGCACCGGTTGTGAGCTATGCATCGAACCGTGCCCGGTGGACTGTATCGAGATGGTCCCGGTGACCGCAACACTCGGCACCTGGCGCTGGCCCAGGCCGGACGCAGACGAGAACGCTGCAAAGGCTGCTTCGCCGGACCCGGCGAACGCCTGAGCGATGGAGCTGGAACATAAGCTCTGGCGTTTCCATGGCGGGGTGCAATTGCCCGGCCACAAGCGGCTGTCCAACGTCGAGCCGCTCGACATCGTGCCGGTGCCGCCACGCCTGATCCACCCCCTCGGACAACACGTCGGTGTGCCGTCTGAGCCAATCGTCGAAGTCGGCCAGTCGGTGCTGCGCGGACAGCCGTTGAGCAAGGCGACCGGTTATGTATGCAGCCCGATCCACGCCGGCAGTTCCGGCACGGTGGTGGCGATCGGCCCGCATCCGGTCCCGCACCCCAGCGGTCTTGACGGTGAATGCATCATCATCGACACCGATGGCCAAGATCTGCCCTACGAGGGCTATCCGCCGCTGACGAACTATCGGACGCTGAACGGGCCCGCCTTGCGCGCGCGGGTCAGGGAATGTGGCATTGTCGGGCTCGGTGGCGCCGCCTTCCCCACCGCGGTCAAACTCAACGCCGGCGCCGGACTGCGCCTGCTCGTCCTGAACGGCGCGGAATGCGAACCCTACATCAGCTGCGATGACAGCCTGATGCGGCATCGGGCCGCAGAGGTTATCGCCGGCGCCCAGGTGCTGCTGCATGCGCTGGAGATCCGTAACTGCTGTATCGCCATCGAAGAGGACAAGCCGGAAGCGTTCGACAGCCTCGAGGCCGCCGTCCGGCGCGCCGACGACGACCGTATCCAGGTGTTACAGGTCCCCGCCGTCTACCCGGAAGGAGGCGAACGCCAGCTGATCCAGGTGCTCACCGGGGAGGAGGTGCCCGCAGCCGGTATCCCGGCGGATATCGGCATCCTGTGCCAGAACGTCGGCACGGCGGCCGCGGTCGCGCGGGCGGTGCTCTACGGCGAAGCGCTGATCTCAAGGGTCGTCACCGTTACCGGCCACGGTGTCGCCCGCCCGCGCAATCTGGAGGTCCGTCTCGGCACGCCGTTGAACAAGGTGATCGATCACTGCGGTGGCTACACTGACCAGTCCAGACACCTGATCATGGGCGGGGCGATGATGGGCTTCGCGCTGGCCACAGATAAGATCCCGGTCATCAAGTCCACCAACTGTCTGCTGGTGGGCAGCGATGCAGATGTGAAGCCCCGCAAGCAGGCCTCCGCCTGTATCCGCTGCGGCGAGTGCGCCCAGGTCTGCCCTGCGCAGCTGCTGCCGCAGCAACTGTTCTGGCACGCCCGGGCCGATGAGTTCGACAAGCTGGAACCCTACCATCTGTTCGCCTGCATCGAATGCGGCTGTTGCGATGTGGTCTGCCCCAGTCAGATCCCGCTGACTCAGTACTTCCGCTATGCCAAGACCGAGATCTGGGCGCGTGAACGGGAGCACCGGCAATCGGATCACGCCCGTGAACGATTCGAAAACCGCAAGGAGCGGATCGACCGTGCCGAGGCCGAGCGCAAACGCCGCCTTGAAGCCAAAACGCGGGCGCTCAAAAAGAGCCGATCGGGCGCCGCCAGCAAGGCAGTGATCGACGAGGTGATGGCGCGGGTCAGGGCGAAGAAAGTTACGGGCGAACGCGACGCGGAAAACGGGGACGCAGGGTAGATGCTCTTCGCCCCCGCGACTCCGCCGCATCTCCGGCCGGCGACCAGCGTCAGCCGCGTCATGGGCGAAGTGTTGCTCGCGCTGGTGCCCGCCACCATCGCCTATGTCTGGTATTTCGGGCCCGGCCTGTTATTCAATATAGTGATCGCCACGACGGTAGCGGTAGCGGCGGAAAGCGCCGTGGTCGCTCTGCGTGGGCGTCCCGTCGGACCACCGCTCAGCGATCTGAGCGTTATCGTCACCGCAGTGCTGCTTGCATTCGCGCTGCCGCCGTTGACGCCCTGGTGGGTAACGGCGACTGCAGCCTTCTTCGCCGTGGTCTTCGGCAAACAGCTGTTCGGCGGCATCGGCTACAACCCGTTCAATCCGGCGATGGTCGGCTACGTCGTAGTACTGATCTCTTTTCCCGCCTATCTGACCCAATGGCTGCCACCGGCCGGTTTCGAACTTACCGCGGTGCGACCGGATCTTGGGGCGACCGTGTATTACCTGCTGAGCGGTCAGCTGCCGGCCGGGCTCAGCTGGGACGTGATCGGCGGCGCCACCCCGCTGGACCAGGTCAAGACACAGCTGGGTCTGATGCGCACCGTACAGGAGGTCCGCGCGCAGCCTCTGTATGGGGTCTTCGGCGCCCACGGCTGGGAGTGGATCAATAACTTCATCATCCTCGGTGGATTGTGGCTGATGTACCGCAAGGTCATCCGCTGGCAAATCCCGGCCGGTGTGTTAGCCGGCCTGATGGTACCGGCGGCGCTGTTCTATCTGATCGACCCCGGCAGCCACCCGCCACCGACCTTCCATCTGTTCAGCGGCGCGGCCGTACTGGGCGCATTCTTTATCGCCACCGACCCGGTGAGTGCGGCGACCAGCGATCGCGGACGCCTGATATTTGGTGCCTGCATCGGCTTGCTCACCTATGTGATACGGACCTGGGGCGGTTACCCGGATGGGGTCGCGTTCGCCGTGCTGCTGATGAACATGGCGGTTCCGGCGATCGATCATTACACGATCCCGAGGGCATACGGCCATGGCAGAGACTGAGCCGTCAACGCGCATCCCGCGGCGTATGGCCGTCGCCGCCGGGCTGCTGGCCTTGTTTGCCGTGATTGGCGCAGGCCTGGTCGCGATCACCGAAGACGCTACCCGCGAGCGGATCAAGAGCAATCAACGGGAGTACCTGTTGCGCTCATTGAATGACGTGCTGCCGTCGGATCGTTACGACAATGTGCTGTTCGAGGACACGATCGAAGTCACCGACACCGAGTTACTGGGCTCGGACAGGTCGATTACGGTGTATCGGGGGCGTCTCGGAACCGTCCCGGTCGCCGCAATCCTGACGCCAGTGGCGCCGGACGGCTACAGCGGCCCGATCAGACTCCTGGTAGGGATCGACTACGATGGCACACTGACCGGCGTGCGGGTGGTGACCCACCGGGAGACGCCGGGTCTCGGCGATGCCATCGAGGTTGAACGGTCCGACTGGATCCGGCGCTTTGACGGTCTTGGCCTGGGCAATCCGCCCCTGCCCGCCTGGACCGTCAGACGTGACGGCGGCGATTTTGATCAATTTACCGGCGCCACCGTCACGCCCCGCGCCGTGGTCAAGGCAGTGCGAAACGCTTTATTATACTTCTCGCAGCATCGGGATGAGCTGTTCGAGGCCCCTCCGGCCATCACAGAAAGCGAGAGCGGAGACGATGAAAGAGATCGCCCTTCAGGGTCTGTGGAAGAATAATCCCGGTCTGGTCCAGCTCCTCGGTCTGTGTCCGCTGCTGGCGGTGACCACCAGCGTGATCAACGGTCTCGGGCTCGGTCTGGCGACCACGCTGGTGCTCGCCAGCTCAAATCTCTGCGTCTCGCTCATCCGCAACGTGGTCCGCGCGGAAATACGCATCCCGGTATTCGTGATGATCATCGCCTCGCTGGTGACGGCCGTCGAACTGGCGATGAACGCATGGTTCCACGACCTCTACCGGGTGCTGGGCATCTTTATCCCGCTTATCGTCACTAATTGCGCCATCATCGGCCGGGCCGAAGCCTTCGCCTCGCGCAACGCGCCGCTGCCTGCGGTCTTCGACGGCCTGATGATGGGGGCCGGTTTTACCCTGGTATTGCTGATCCTTGGCGGCATACGCGAGCTGCTCGGCCACGGCACGTTGCTGGCCGGCGCTGAGATGATGTTCGGCGCCGGGACCGATCTCACGCTGCATCTGCTGGCCGATGACAAGGGCTTCCTGCTGGCGCTGCTGCCACCAGGCGCCTTCCTCGGTCTCGGTCTGCTGGTCGCCGCCAAGAACGTGATCGACACTCGGCTGGAGCGCCGTATCCAGACGGCGGGCGCCGCGGTCAGTTCCGCCGCGCAGCCTGGCTGAGGCCCGGCGTGAACCGCGATAAGCGCAGCGAGATCTTTAGCCGTCTGCGGGCGGCGAACCCGAACCCGACCACCGAACTCGAATATGACACGCCGTTCGAATTGCTGGTCGCCGTGATCCTCTCGGCTCAGGCTACGGACAAGGGCGTCAACCTGGCCACAGCGAAGTTGTTCCCGGTCGCCAACACCCCGGCCAAGATCCTCGATCTGGGTCTCGACCGGCTGATCGGATACGTCAAGACCATCGGTCTGTTCAACAACAAGGCACGCAATATCATCGAGACCTGTCGCATCCTGGTGCAGCAGCATGGCGGTGAAGTACCGCGGGAGCGGGCCGCGCTCGAGGCGCTGCCGGGTGTTGGGCGCAAGACCGCCAACGTAATCCTCAACACAGCATTCGGCGAACCGACGATCGCCGTAGACACGCACATCTTCCGGGTCGCGAACCGCATCGGTCTGACCCGCGGCAAGACTCCGCTCGCGGTGGAGAAAGGGCTGCTGCGGACCACGCCGCCGGAGTTTTTGCACGATGCCCATCATTGGCTGCTGCTGCATGGTCGCTATGTGTGTAAGGCGCGACGGCCCGGATGCGACCGTTGCATCATCGCCGATCTCTGCGAGTATCGCGGCAAGACCGCCTCAGAACCGGCGCAGCTAGCGCTGCAGGACCCCTGAACGGCCATGTTTTTGCCCAAGGACCGCGAAGGGCTGCGGCAGATGTACCTGGATGCCTGGCAGCGCTACCGGGACGGATTGCCGCTGGAGCCACTGCAGGCGCAGATCGCTGACGTCGTGGCGGCTCATCCCGAGTATCAGGCTGCGCTGGATGATCCGGATCACGCGCTGAGCCGGGACTGGCTTCCGGAACAAGGCGTCAGCAATCCGTTCCTGCATATGGGTATGCATCTGGCGATCCGCGAACAACTCGCCACCGACCGCCCACAGGGCATCGGCGTGATCCACAACGCACTATTGCAGCGGATTGGCGATATCCACGAGGTCGAGCATCGCATGGCGGAGTGCCTGGGTGAGGCCTTGTGGCGCAGCCAGCGCAGCGGTACGCCGCCCGATGAAAACGCCTATCTGGAGGCACTGCGTCGTCTGTAGATGACGGCGGCAGCTGTTTTCGTTGTAACATTCTGCGGGCCAGTCCGGTCTTCTAGGACGAGCCCGGCCGTCGCGCCGGCCGCGGTCAGACAGATCGCCGGGCGCCGCTGACGGTCATCGCAACGCAGGCAGACGAAACGAGAATCATGGCGAAACACTATCCTGTCAGCGGAGCCGGTCTCGGCCTCCGGCGCAGCATGCTAAACGAGTTCCTCGAGTCGCCACCGGCGGTGGACTTCCTCGAAGTCGCACCCGAGAACTGGATCGGTGTCGGCGGCCTCATGGGCGACAAGTTCCGCCGCCTGACCAAGCGCTTCCCGTTGATCTGTCACGGGCTGTCCCTGTCGATCGGCGGACCCGCGCCGCTGGATGAACACTTCCTGCATCGTCTGAAGCGTTTTCTCGATCAGCACCGGGTCCGGCTCTATAGCGAGCATCTGAGTTATTGCGGCGATGACGGCCATCTCTACGACCTGATGCCGATCCCGTTCACCGATGAAGCGGTACACTACACCGCGGCCCGGGTGCGGCGCACCCAGGAGATCCTGGAACGACGCATCGCGCTGGAGAACGTGTCCTACTATGCGGCGCCCGGCCAGGAGATGGCGGAGATCGAATTCCTGCGCGCGGTGCTGGAAGAAGCGGACTGTGATCTGCTGCTCGACGTCAACAATATCTATGTCAACAGCATCAATCATCGCTATGACGCCGAGACATTCCTCACCGCCCTGCCGGCCGATCGTGTGGTCTATTTCCACGTCGCCGGGCACTATGTCGAGGCGGAAGATCTGCGCGTAGATACCCATGGTGCTGAGGTCTGCGATCCGGTGTGGGATCTGTTGCGCAAGGCGTACGCTCATTTCGGCGTCGTGCCCACGCTGCTGGAGCGCGATTTCAATATCCCCGCCACCGCGGTGCTGATGCAAGAGATCGGCCGGATACGGAGTATTCAGCGCGACAGCGCCGAGGCCGGCCTGGACACGAGCTCCGCCCGTGTCTGACAGACCCGCGTTTCAGCAGCATCAATATGCCTTTGCTGCCCACATCCGCGATCCCGCGGCCAATCCCGCACCCGAGGGCATTGAAGACCGCCGCATGGCGATCTACCGCAGCCTGTTCTTCAACAACGTCAGCCAGCTGCTGGCAAAGACTTTCCCGGTGCTGCACAAGATCCTCGGTGCCGACGCCTGGAAGACGCTGATGCGGGACTACTTCTCCCGGCATGAGGCGCACACGCCGCTGTTTCTGGAGATGCCGAGGGAATTCCTCAAGTATCTCGAAGAAGAGCGCGGCACGGTGGATGGCGATCCGCCGTTCCAGCTCGAGCTGGCCCATTACGAGTGGGTCGAGCTGGCGCTGACCATAGACGAACGGGATCCGGACCTCGCCGAGGCCGATCCTGAGGGGGATCTGCTGGCTGGGCGTCCGGTGCTCACGCCGCTGATGTGGTCGCTGCGCTATCGTTTCCCGGTGCACCGTCTGGGACCGGCGTTCCAGCCGCAGACGCCGCCGGAGCAACCGACGTTGCTGCTGGTCCATCGCAACCTCTCTGGACGCGTCAGCTTTATGGAGATCAACATGGTCACCGCGCGGCTGCTGGAGCTGCTCGGCGATGATGCCATCGCCTCCGGCCGGCACGCGCTCGAGCACATCGCCCGGGAGATGTCCCATCCGTCGCCGGATAAAGTGATCGAAGGCGGTCGGGAGATCCTGCACCAGCTGAGGGAGCGCGAAGTAGTGCTCGGCGCCCGCCCGGTTGCGACATCACCGATCTGAATCCGATAAAGACAGGGGCAGATATGAACATACTGACATCTGGCTGGGTCCGGCTCACCGAGATCCTCGAACGCATCGGCGACTGGGTCCCGGCTCTGTTCCTGCGGATCCTCCTCGGCTGGGAATTCTATGAGGCCGGTCTGGCCAAATACCGGGGGGAGAACTGGTTCGGCAGCATCCAGGACAAGTTCCCGTTTCCGTTTAACGTGGTTCCGCCGGAATTGAGCTGGTTGCTGGCCACCTGGACCGAACTGCTGGGTGGCGCGATGCTGGTGCTGGGTCTGTTTACCCGCTTCTGGTCGATCTCACTGATCATCCTGACCATCGTCGCGACCGCTGCCGTGCACTGGCCGGAGAGCTACAGCAGTTTTGGCGAGCTGCTCCAGGGGTATGCGATCAGCAACAAGGGCTTTGGCAATTTCAAACTGCCGGTCATCTTCCTGGTGATGTTCCTGCCGCTGCTTTTCAACGGTCCGGGCAAGGCGAGTCTCGACTATTTGCTGCGTCGGCGCCTGCTCGGATACTAAGCGGACAGGGCGCTGCCGCCGGGTAGCGCCAAACATCGACAAGAGTCGTCCGTTCAGGGCCGCCGCTCAAGAGGGGATCGATGGAAACCTTGCTGTTCATAAAAGGCCTGCTGGCCGATCTGTTTGTCATCGCGATCGGATTAGCGGTGCTGGCGGTGCTGGTGATGTTTGTTATCGATGTCACTCAGACCAAGCATGCGGTGCGACGCAACTACCCGGTGGTCGGCCGCTTCCGCTATTTCTTCGAGCATCTGGGTGAGTTCTTCCGCCAGTATTTCTTCGCACAGGATCGCGAGGAGTTACCGTTCAATCGAGCCGAACGTGCCTGGGTCTACCGCGCGGCCAAGGGCGTGGACACCACGGTAGCATTCGGTTCGACCCGCGATCTGCGCCCGCCGGGCACACCGATCTTTGTCAACTGCCCGTTCCCGACTCTGGACGAGGACGCGGCTCCGGTCGCCACCACGGTGATCGGACCCGATTGCCGGCATCCTTTCCATACCGATCGTCTGTTCAATATCTCGGCGATGAGTTATGGCGCGATCTCCAAACCGGCCGTGATCGCGTTGTCCAGGGGCGCAAAGAAAGCCGGTATCTGGCTCAACACCGGCGAAGGTGGCTTGTCCCGCTTTCATCTGATGGGTGGCTGCGACCTGATATTTCAGATCGGCACCGCCAAGTATGGCGTCCGCGACGAGCATGGCGCCCTCAGCGATGCGCGGCTGACCGAGGTCGCGGCGAATGAACAGGTCAGGATGTTCGAGATCAAGCTCAGTCAGGGCGCCAAACCCGGCAAGGGCGGCATCCTGCCGGGCGGCAAGGTCACTGAGGAAATCGCCAACATCCGCGGTATCCCTGTGGGACAGGACTCGATCAGCCCGAATCGTCATCCGGAAATCAACTCGCCCGCGGATCTGCTCGACATGGTGGATCACATCCGCTCCGTCACCGGTCGCCCGGTCGGGTTCAAGGCGGTGATCGGCGCCTGGGGCTGGCTCGATGAGCTTTGTCAGGAAATCAGTCGGCGCGGATATGACAGCGCGCCGGACTTTGTCACCGTGGACAGCGCCGATGGCGGCACCGGCGCCGCGCCACAGAGTCTGATCGATTTTATGGGGATGCCGATCCGGGAGAGTCTGCCGCTGACCGTGGATCTGCTGGATAGCTATGGCTTGCGCCCGCGGATTCGCGTGATCGCCAGTGGCAAGCTGATCAACCCGGGCGCGGTCGCGCTCGCGTTGTGCGCTGGCGCCGATCTCGTCAATTCGGCGCGTGGCTTCATGTTTGCGCTGGGTTGCATCCAGGCGCTTCAGTGTAACAAGAACACCTGCCCCACCGGCATCACCACGCACAATCGTCGGCTGCAGCGGGGACTGGATCTGACGGACAAGGCGGAGCGCGTCTATCGCTATGCTGAGACCATGCACAAGGAAGTCGGCGTCATCGCGCATTCCTGCGGCGTGCCCGAACCCCGCCAGCTAAGACGTCATCATGTGCGCGTAGTCAATGATCGCGGCGGGTCCACCCCGCTCGACGAGCTCTACCCTTACTGCATGCCCGCCAGGGACGTGGCCTGAGCTGCCACTGTTGGCAGCGCGTTCCGGTACGCCCGGACCGACCCCGGAAAAAAAATGGGACCAGCATCCTGCTGGTCCCCACTTCCCAAAACGCAGATCTCACCTCAAGTGCTGACTATCCCTGTCATCAATCGTCGTCATCATCACAGAATGCGTCGGGTGCCGCTTCGCACAGCTCTTCGAGCAGCTCAGCACCATCTTCGACACCGCAGTCTTCCAGCGCATCGGCGTCAAGCAATTCGTCGCCACCGGTACAGACCAGCTCTTCGCGTTCGCCGGTAAACTCACCGTCACCTTCGACTGCATCACCCTCGAACACGGCAGCAAGCACAAAACCGACGTCCTGGACGTAGTACTTTATTTCGTACTCACCAGGGTCATTCGGATTGATGTCCCGGGTCTGCAGACACATATCGTCACATTCGAAATCCGCATCATTACCGTTCTCGCCACCGACTTCGTCGTCGGGCGACGCGCCGCCACTCAGATAGATCACCACGTCCTCGGCTTCGCCCAGCGCGTACTCCTGACGATCCGCCACGCCATGCCCGGGGAACATGGGTCGCAGCAGAGTGCCCGCCTTTGCAGCGTCGATGCCGGCTTCGAAGGAGCCGTCCAGATCCCTTAGCACGCCTTCCTCGTCGTAGTTGCGTGACAACTCACCGCAATAGTAGACATTGGCGAGCGAGTCGATCGCATACCAGTCGTCGGTCAGCTCACCCAGGGTGTAATCCCAGCCACCGTCCTCATCGTCATCCTCGCTTTCGATGAGGGCCGCATCGACCACCACCCGACAGGGCACAAAGAAATCCTCCTCAATCTCGATGTCCCGGACCTCGTCAGTGACGCGGACGATGATGATTTCATCCGTCTGTTCACCGTCCTCGGTCCCGCGGAACACAGACGTGTCCCCGGCCTTGAGGGAGAAGTAGCGGTTAGGGTTGCTGATTTGGTCCGGATCGACAACGTCGGCACTGCTCAGCGGATCCTCATAGAAGTCCTCATCGAGCAACTCGCAGACGCCAAGGCGCTCGTCATAGGTGTCCTCGCATTCCTCGTTGACCTCGGCAAGTTCGAGTCTGGCGTCCCGCCGACATTCCGCGCGCTCACCGCTGTCTTCTATGTTCGCGCAGTTGGCGAGGGCCACGTTGTAGTCTTCGAGGCTTTCCAGCCGGCACGCGCTGAACATCTTGCGCGCCGACTGTTCACAGGCTGTGGGCTGGTGCCTGTTCCAGGCATGGGCATCCGGCGGCACCACCAATCCGGCCGCCAGCACCAGCGCGGCGATGACCAGCCCCACCAGTCCCGGAACGCGGAAGATCCGCTGTCGAGTATCAGTTTTCATCGAGAAATCTCCTCAATTTCACTTCTAGAGCCGCCGCCGGACAGGCACGGTGCCGTTGACATCGTTTGGGAAGTCAGACCTCTTCGCCGCCTGCCTGTAGAGCAATGCATTCGGCCCCCGGAGTCTGGCTGTCCCCTCGCCTGCATAGACGATTGGCCAGGTGAATGTCCTTCGCCGGTTCCAAAAAAGGCGCAATGTGCGCTGGACCAGGTTGGGCCCCGGTGCCAGTATCTCGGCCAGAGGTGAAGGATTTCCGCTGCTGCACCGTCTCCCTTATTGAGGAGCGGGAGATTGCGAGTGCCGGAGACTATGCATTTAGACAAAGCACTGGCCCAGCGGATCCTGGGCGGGGATGAGAAGGCCTTCAAGGAGACCTTCGACCGCTTTTTTCCGCGCCTGTACCGCTTCGCGCTGGTGCGTCTCGACCATGACCGGGAGGCGACTACCGAAGTGGTTCAACAGACCTTCTGCAAGGCGATCGAGAAATTATCCAGCTACCGGGGCGAAGCGTCGCTATACGCATGGTTCCACCGGATCTGCCACAACACGCTGGTCGATCACTGTCGGCGCCGCAAAGTCCGAACCAGTAAGGTGGTGCTGTTCGAGGACACGCGAGACGCGCGCGAGCTGCTGGAGGCGCTGAGCGCTCCGGCCAGCGAACAACCCGAGTCACGCGCTCGTTACCGGGATCTCGGCCGCCTGGTGCAGGCCACCCTGGACCATCTGCCGGACCGCTACGGCGATGCGTTGGAGCTGAAATATGTGGAGGGTTTGTCGGTCAAGGAGATCGCGGTACGCATGGACATGGGCCCAAAGGCGGTGGAGTCCCTGCTGACTCGGGCCCGGGTGGCGTTCCGCGAGGCCTTCCTGGCACTAAGCGGCTGCGAAGATGCCCTCGAGGGATTGATGGGATCCTGAAACCGGATTGAAAACCATGAGCAAACACACGATACCTCATCCGAAGGAGCCCGAGCGAGACGACGTGCTGGCCCTGCTGCTGAAAGCGGCCGGTTCCAGGCAGCAGCCTCCGCAGGCCGATTACGAACAGGTGCTGGGCGCGGCGACCGCGGCCTGGCGCCAGCGGCTTCGCCAGC
>JBATKC010000004.1:0-8969 GCA_049669065.1 Gammaproteobacteria bacterium | reverse complement strand
GGGCTGTCCTGCAGGGCCCGGTGGATCGTATCCGCCAACGTGCCGCGGACAGCCGACCACAGGGCCGGTGCCTCATGCAGAAGCTGGTTTTCACCGCTCTTGCGCACATAGCCGGTCGCGCCGATGCCGTTTAGCAATAGCCAGCGCTCGTAGTCAAAACCTCCGGGATTGGCCTGCCCCCTGGGCGCCCGCAAGCGCAGTGACAAACGCCAACGTTCGCCGGCCGCCACAGTCACGAGTGAGCGGTACCAGCTGATACGGATGCGGGATGGAAGATCCTGCTGCCCCTCCACCGGGTCCGGCGCAAACAGGAAGCGCAGGCGACCTGGCTCTGACCGCGGCAGGCCCACCACGCGACCCGTCACTATCCGGTCAACACCCCGCGGCGGCGTGACCAGCCTCGCCTCGAGCGCGGCGTGGGCGACCAGGATAGTCCAGACGCCTCCGACCAGGACCGCGAACACGACGATCCTGATTCGCCGACCCGTCAGCGGCAGGAGTAGTCCGGCTGCGCCCAGCAGCCAGGCGGCCCGGGGACCGGGCATGACGGGGAGTGCAGACACGGCTAGGATACCGATCAGGAATCCAGGGGCGAACAGCCGCATCTGATCCCTCCCCCCGAGTAAAGACAGACATCACGGCCACCATCGCTCGAGAGCGCCAGTCACCATGCCCAGACGCACCTTGAGCAAGATCCTGCCGAGCCAGGCCGAGATCAAGCGACGCTGGTTTCTGCGTCCGTTCCGGGCCGTGCTACACGATCCGGCCTTGTGGGCTACACATCGTAGGACTGTGCTGCGCGCGATGGCAGCGGGCATATTGATCGGATTCATCCCGTTTCCCATCCATACCGCGCTGGCCGGCGCGGTCGCCGTGATGATGCGGATCAACCTGCCGGTGGCGATCCTCACGTCCTGGCTGAGCAATCCGCTCACCTTCGGCCCCATTTATTACGGCGCCTACCGGGTGGGTCTGCTGGTGTTGGGCATGCCGCCGGACGACGGCACGATCGAATTCACCGCGGCCGGGATCGCGGAGGACATGGGCCGGGCCTGGAAGCCGCTGTTGGCGGGCTGCGCGATCTGCGGCGTGAGTGTCGCCGGGGCAAGCTATCTCGCGCTCAACCGCGCGTGGATCTACCTGGCGCGTCGCCGTTTTCACCGCCGCGGCGTCGCGCGGCGCCGTGCCTAGAGGTCGCTGGCCTGCTCAAGCCTGCCATCACGCAATGTCAGCACGCGGTCCATGCGCGCGGCGATACGTGGATCATGGGTCACCAGCACCAGGCTCGTGCCCAGCTCGCGGTTGAGCTCGAGCATCTGTTCGAACACCCGGTCGCCGGTGCGCCCGTCCAGATTACCGGTGGGCTCGTCAGCCAGCACCAGCGCCGGCCGGGTGATCAGGGCCCTCGCCACTGCCGCTCGCTGGCGCTCACCGCCGGACAGCTGACCGGGGCGGTGGTCGAGCCGTTCACCGAGCCCCACCCGCTGTAGCAACGCCGCGGCCTGCTCTGCCGCCACTGCGGGATCCTCCCGTCGCACCAGCAGAGGCATGGCCACGTTCTCCAGCGCGCTGAACTCAGGCAACAGGTGATGAAACTGGTAGACAAAACCCATGTGGCGGTTGCGCAGGCGGCCACGCTCGGCGGCGTCCAGCCCGGCCAGGTCCTGACCCAGTACGCTGACCGATCCGGTGCTGGGCTGATCCAGCCCCCCCAGCAGCTGTAACAGGGTCGTCTTGCCCGAGCCGGAGGCGCCCACGATCGCCAGCAGGTCCGCTGCCTTGACCTCGAGTTCAACGCCATCGAGGACCTGCAATGCCTGGCCTCCTTCACGGAAGGTCTTGCCAAGGGTGCGGCAGCTCAGCACCGCGGGCGATGCCGCGCCGTCAGACGGCTCATTCATAACGCAATGCCTCGGCAGGCTCGACCCGCGACGCACGCCAGGCCGGGTAGAGAGTGGAGAGGATGCAAAGCGCCAGCGCTATCACCGCCACCATGCTCACGTCGGACCAGCGGATCTCGGACGGAAGATCGGTAATAAAATAGACGTCCGGGGCCAGAAACCGGGTGTTCGAAATACGCTCAAGCGCATGGATCAGCGTCTCCGTGTTCAGCGCCACACCGATCCCCAGCGCGATCCCGGCGGACACTCCGAGCAGGCCGATGAGGCTACCCTGGACCGAGAACACGGCCATGATACTGCGAGAGCTCGCGCCCAGGGTGCGCAGGATCGCGATATCTCCCTGCTTGTCTTTCACCACCATGACCAGCGTGGAGACGATGTTGAACGCGGCCACGGCGACGACCAGCAGCAGGATGATAAACAACATGCGTTTGCTCATCGCGATGGAGCGGAAGAAGTTGCGATGTTGTCGGGTCCAGTCGGTGACGTAGTACTCCCCGCCCAGACTCAGCGCCACCTCCCGCACCACCACCGGCGCATCGAACAGATCTGCCAGACGCAGACGGATCCCGGTCACCTCGTCACCGAGGCGGAACAAACGCGCCGCGTCATCCATATGCAGGAACGCGGTGCCGCGGTCATACTCGTACATGCCGGCAGAGAACACACCGGCGACCTGGAAGCGCCGCAGCCGCGGCATCACGCCGGCGGGCGTGACGATACCCTGATTGACGGCCAGTATCACACGGTCCCCCGGACCGACGGCGAGCGCCTCGGCCAGCGCGGAACCGAGCACGATGCCGTATTCGCCAGCGCGCAGATCATCGAGGCGGCCAGTGACCATTTTCTCGGCGACGCCCGACACCCGCTGCTCCGCCTCGGGCAGAATGCCGCGCACCGCCACGCCGCTGACGCGGTCACCGTTGACCAGCATGCCCTCGCCCTCGATAAACGGCGCGGTCTCGAGGACACGCGCGTCCTGTTTTGCCGCCGCCGCCGCCTGCGGCCAATCCGCCATGCCACCCTCGAAAGCAGTTATCGCCGCATGAGAGGTCATGCTCAGGATACGCAGCCGCAGCTCCTGCTCGAAACCGTTGACCACCGACAACACCACCACCAGCACCGCGACACCTAGCGCGATACCGAGCATGGAGATCATGGATATAAACGAGATAAAACGATTGCCGCTGCGCGACATGATGTAACGTCGCCCGATAAAACTCTCGAAGCGCCGCGCTCCGGCTAGACGAGGGGTGTGCTCAACCGTGGTCATAGCGCAGCGCCTCGGCGGGCTGGACCTGGGCCGCACGCCACGCGGGATAGAGCGTCGCCAGCGAGCACAGCGCGAACGCCAGACCGAGGACGGTATAGACATCTGGCCAGCGGACGTCCGTTGGCAGTCGCGCGATGTAGTAGACATCGGCCGGCATAAACTGGACGCCGAACAGCGCCTCGATCTGCGGCGCTATGGTGTCGATATTCAGCGCCAGCGGCACACCCAGCGCGCCGCCCAGCGCGGTCCCGATCAAGCCGATGATCACACCCTGGACCAGGAAGATCCGCATCACTGCGCCGGGTGTCAGACCGAGCGTGCGGAAGATCGCGATCTCGCTGCGCTTGTCGGTGACGACCATGACCAGCGTAGCGACGATGTTGAATGCAGCGACCGCCACGACCAGCAGCAGGATGATGGTCATCATGGTCTTTTCGATGCGCACGGCGCGGAAGTAGCTTGCGTTCTCCTCGGTCCAGTCGCGAGCGCTAAACCCCTGGCCAAGACGCTGTGCAAGAGCACGCGTGACCGTGGGCGCGGTAAACATGTCGGCCAGTTCGATGCGCACACCCGTCACCTGATTTTCCAGCCCCATGGCGCCGGCCGCGTCTTCCAGGTGTGTCAGCGCAAGCAGTCCGTCGTATTCCTCCATCCCCACTTCGAACAGGCCGGCGACCTCGAAGCGGCGCAGACGCGGCACCAGGTTGGCACCCTCCCCGCGCGGCACCATCAACACCACCGGATCCCCCGGACGCAAGCCGAGCCGGGCCGCCAGCAGCCGACCCAGGATGACCCGGCCCGAACCGGGCTGCAGGTCCTCGAGTCGGCCCGCGATCAGGTGATCCGCCACCCGCGAAACACCTCCCTCCAGCGCCGGGTCGATGCCACGCACCACCGCTGCCTTCAGATTGGCGCCGTTGCCGAGCATGCCGGCGATCTCCACAAACGGCGCCGCGGCATCGATACCCGCCACAGCCAGCGCCTCGTCGCGGACTGACGGCCAGTCCGACAGCCGGCCATCGGGGCCGCTGATCAAACCGTGAGATGTCATCGCCAGCAGCCGCTGGCGCAGTTCGTTCTCGAACCCGTTCATCACCGAGAGCACCACGATCAGCGCGGCCACACCGATCGCGACGCCAAGCAGGGACATCAGCGAGATAAAGGACACGAACTGACTGCGCCGGCGAGCGCGCAGATAGCGGAGTCCAACGAACATTTCCAGCGGTCGGAACATGGCGCGCAATTAAAACACATCCGCAGGCGACCCGGCGCCGACGATCAAGAATGTGACGCGCGTGCTGACACGGTGCCGCCGGCATTGCTATAGTCGGGCCGAGCCAATCTGGAGATTTCGAGCATGAACATGAAGTTAGCCGCTCTTGTCGCCGCCGCGTTCATGATCATGAATGCGGCCCAGGCAGATACGCTGCTGGTCGAAAACGTGGATGAGAGCGCGGCCAGCGACGCGCGTCCCAGTCGCGGCGCGACCATGGCCCGGGTCGAAAGCCGTTTTGGCGCCCCTCGGGTCAAACAGACGCCGGTCGGGGATCCGCCGATCACCCGCTGGGATTACGGAGACTATGTCGTGTTTTTCGAGTATGACCGCGTATTGCATTCGGTCGAAAAACCACGCTTGGCCAAGAATTGACATAAGAAAGACTCCGTAAGTATATAATTTACATATTTTTATAAGGCCCGTCGAAGCTAATCGGCGGGCCTTTTTCGTTTGCCCCGCCTGGCGTGGCGACGGACCCGTCAGGACCGGCGCCGTTTGCCGGCCCTGTGAGATAATCGCGGCTTTTCCGCCAACCGCCATCATGACTGCCCCCCAGCTCCTCCATCTGCCACCGATCCCCGAGGCACCGGCCAGCCAATGCTGGGGCCAGGCCTATGGTTGCGCGCAATCGCTGGCGCTGGCGGAGCTGGCGGCAAACAGCAGCGCTCCGGTGCTGGCGCTGGTGTCCGACCCGCGCACCGCGGACAGGCTGTGGGAGGAACTGCGGTTCTTTACGCCAGCGCAGATCGACGTACTGCTTTTCCCGGACAGCGAGACCCTGCCCTACGATGCTTTTTCGCCGCATCCGGATATCACCTCGCAGCGGCTGGCGACGCTCAGCCGGCTGTCGCGGATCGAGCGCGGTATCGTCGTCGCCGCCGTACCCGGCATCCTCCAGCGTCTGGCCCCACCCGCCTGGGTCATCGGCAGCAGTCTGCAGATGCAGATCGGACAGCGGCTGGATATCGTCGCATTTCGCAGCGCCATGGCCACCGCAGGTTATGCCACCGTCGCCCAGGTTTCGGAGCACGGTGAGCTGGCTGTGCGCGGCTCGCTGATCGACATCTTTCCGATGGGCTCCGATCGTCCATACCGGATCGATCTGTTCGACGACGAGGTCGAGAGCATCCGCCGCTTTGACCCGGAGACACAGCGCTCCGACTCGCCTCAGCAGGCCGTGGACATACTGCCGGCGCGGGAATTCCCGTTTACCGCAGACGCCATCGCCGCGTTCAGGGCGCGCTTCCGCGAGGCCTTTCCCGGGGATCTGAGTCAGGTGCAAATCTACACCGATGTGTCTGACCGCATCGCCCCAGGTGGGGTCGAGTACTATCTGCCGCTGTTTTTCGACACCACGGCGACCCTGTTCGACTATCTGCCGGAGGGTTCCGTGATCGTGGATCTGGATCAGGCCAGCGCGGTCGCCGGGGACGCCTGGCAGTCGATCGAAGAGCGTTACGAGCAATTGCGCCATGACCTCAGCCAGCCACGGCTGCCGCCGTGCTCACTGTTCCTCAGCCCAGAACAATTGCGCGACGCGCTGACGCATTTCGGGCGGGTCGAATTGCAGTCCTTCGCCAGCGGTCAGGGCAGCAATCTCGGCAGCAGCGCGCTGCCGCCGGTCCAGCTCAGCAGCCGTGCCCCGCAACCCGCAGCGTCACTGCGCGGTTTTCTCGATGGCTTTGACGGCCGGGTTCTGTTTACCGCCGAGTCCCCAGGGCGCCGTGAGATGCTCCGCCAGCTATTGTCCGAACACGGCATCGATCTGCAGGTATTCGACGACTGGGCCAGCTTCCTGGCGGCGGATGCGCCGGTTGGCCTGGCCATCGCGCGGCTCGAGCAGGGTACGTGTCTGGCGAATGCCGGGGTCGCGCTGATCTCCGAGGCGCAGCTGTTCGGAGAGCGTGTCCGCCAGCGGCGGCGCCGGCGGCGCGAACGCGACCCCGAGAGCATCATCAGCGAACTCGCTGATCTGAGCGCCGGGGTCCCGGTGGTGCATGAGGAACACGGTGTCGGCCGTTACCTGGGTCTGCAGACAATTTCGGCCGGCGGCCACATGGGAGAGTTCCTGACCCTGGAATATGCGGGCGGCGACCGTCTCTATGTGCCAGTCCAGGCACTCGACCTGATCACCCGCTACATGGGTGCGGCGGCGGACAACGCCCCGCTCCACCGGCTCGGCAGTGACCAGTGGAAAAAGGCGCAGCAAAAAGCCGCCCGCCGCGCCCGCGATGTCGCCGCCGAGTTGCTTGATGTCTACGCACGCCGGGAAGCACACCCCGGCAGATCGTATCGCGCCAGCGAGACCGACTATCGCGCATTCCGTGAGGACTTCCCGTTTGACGAGACCCCGGATCAGGCCGAGACGATCGAGCAGGTGATCGAAGACCTGGCGGCGCCGATGCCGATGGATCGGGTGGTCTGTGGCGATGTCGGCTTTGGCAAAACCGAGGTCGCGATGCGCGCGGCCTTCGCGGTCACCCAGGCCGGCGGCCAGGTAGCGGTGCTGGTGCCGACCACGCTGCTGGCTCAGCAGCATTATCAGACCTTTAGCGATCGCTTCGCCGACTGGCCGGTGCGGGTGGAAGTACTGTCCCGATTCCGCAGCGGCGGACAGGCCGCCGCTACGCTCGGAGAGCTGGCCGACGGCAGACTGGATATCGTGATCGGCACCCACAAGCTGCTGCAGAACGATGTGCGTTTCGCCAATCTGGGGCTGGTGATCATCGACGAGGAGCATCGCTTCGGCGTACGGCACAAGGAACGGCTGAAGAAATTACGTGCCGAAGTCGATGTCCTCACGCTGACCGCGACGCCGATCCCGCGGACCCTGAACATGGCCATGGGCGGTCTGCGCGATCTGTCGCTGATCACGACGGCACCCTCGGAAAGACTGGCGGTCAAGACATTTGTCAGTGAGTGGCAGGAGGCAGTGATCCGCGAAGCCTGTCTGCGTGAAGTGCGACGCGGCGGCCAGATCTATTTCCTGCACAACCGGGTCGAGACCATCGAGCAGACCGCACGCAAGCTCGAGGCTCTGATCCCGGAGGCCCGCGTCCGCATCGCTCATGGCCAGATGCGGGAGCGCGAGCTGGAACAGATCATGCTCGATTTCTATCACCGACGCTTCAATCTGCTGGTGTGCACCACGATCATCGAGAGCGGCATCGATGTGCCCACCGCGAATACCATCGTCATCGACCGTGCGGACCGGCTGGGTCTGGCCCAGCTGCATCAGCTGCGCGGCCGCGTCGGACGCTCGCATCATCGCGCTTATGCCTACCTGATCACGCCGCCACGCAAGGCGATGACCGCCGACGCGATCAAGCGGCTGGAGGCGATCGAATCACTGGAAGATCTGGGCGCGGGATTTATGCTGGCCACGCACGATCTGGAGATCCGCGGCGCCGGCGAATTGCTCGGGGAAGGTCAGAGCGGTCAGATCCACGAAGTCGGTTTCGCGATGTACTCCGATATGCTCGAGCGGGCGGTCAAGGCGATAAAGAGTGGTCAGGATCCGGATCTGAGCCGGCCCCTCGACCACGGCACCGAAGTCGGTCTCGGCGTGAGCGCGCTGCTGCCAGAGGACTATGTTCCGGATGTCCATCTGCGCCTGATGCTCTACAAGCGCATCTCGGCCGCCGCGGACACCGCTGAGCTGCGCGAGCTGCAGGTCGAGTTTATCGACCGTTTCGGGCTGCTGCCCGAGCCGGCGAAGATGCTATTCCGGCTGGCGGAGCTAAGACTCAAGGCCAGTGCACTGGGCATAAAACGTCTCGACCTGGGGCCGCGCGGCGGTCATCTGCAATTCCGCGAACAGACTCCCGTCGATCCGGCTCGCCTGATCCGGCTGATCCAGGAGCAATCGCGCATCTTCCGCCTGGACGGCCAGAACAAGTTACGCTTCAATCTCGAGCTGGACGATCTTGAGCGGCGTATCGCGTGGGCCCATGACCTGCTCGGCAATCTCGGTGCAGAATCCGAGGCCGCCTGATTGCGCACGCTATGAACAGCGAGGACTGCCGATGACAGATCTTGTGACCGCCCGCGTAACGAGGCGCCTGCTGGCCGCCGTGATGCTGCTTTGCGCGGCCGGTGTCAGCGCGCAACAGCCCGAGGCATTGCCGCGTTTCCAGATCGAACTGGTGGTATTCGAGAATCTGGCTCAGCCGGCAACGGCGGAGGCGCCGCCGTTCGAGTGGCTGGAGCCGCCAGTTGTGCAGACTCCCGGAATCCCGGATACGCTCGACGCGCCGAATCCGGCCGGTACTCCAACCGAACCGGAGCCGTCCACACCGATCTTTTTCAGCCTGTCACCAAGCCTGAGCATGGAGAATATCGCCGCCAGCCTGCAGCGCCGCAGCGAATACCGCGTCTTGCTGCACGAGGCCTGGGTACAAGACGGGTTCGAAGGAGAGGCGGCCCGGCCGGTCGATGTCGGGCTTCTCGAGCAGCTCCAGCCGGTGACCCGTAGCAGCCGGCGGGCGCGCTCCAGCAGCGGCGAGCCGCTGACCGGCAC
>JBATKC010000003.1:0-6267 GCA_049669065.1 Gammaproteobacteria bacterium | reverse complement strand
GCGCCAGACGCTGGCGCTGGCCACCGCTCATGGTCCCGGCGCGCTGGCGGCGCAGATCGTCGAGGCGGTATTCACGTCGCGCGGCGCTGATGCGCTGCTGTTTTTCGCGGCGTGGCAAGCCATAGATCTCGGCGATAAAGTCCAGGTTCTCGTCTGTGGACAGGTCCTCATAGAGCGAGAATCGCTGGGTCATATAACCGATACGGCGACGTACGATCTCCGACTCCAGCGTGGCGTCATGGCCGAGGACTTCGACGCTGCCCGCGGTCGGGCGCAACAAACCGCAGAGCATGCGGATCGTAGTGGACTTGCCGGATCCGTTGGGGCCGAGGAAACCGTAGATGCGGGCACGCGGGATGTCGAGATCCAGCCGATCGACGGCGGTCACGTCGCCAAAGCGGCGCGTCAACCCACGGGCGGTGATAGCGGCGTCCATCACCCGGACTCCAGATCCGGGAAGCTGACTTCGACCGGAAGACCGGCTGGCAGTCCGGCAGCATCCTCCCCGATGAGATCGATCTCGGCCACATAAGCGAGCCGGCTGCGGTCACGCTCGGTCAACGAGAAATACGGCGTAAACGCGGCCTCGGACGAGACCGTGCGGACGCGACCCTCAAACTGCTGCGGGAGGCCATCGGCGCGAATCTGAGCCATCATCCCCGCACGCACCGCGGCTCGCAGCGGCTCGGGTATATAGACGCGGGCGTAGGGCAGCTGACCAGCGAGCAACACCATGACCGTGGCGCCGGCCGGGGGCCGGTCACCGCGCTTGTAGGGGATCGTGTCCACCAGCCCGGCAACCGGTGCGCGCAGCCCAAGCCGTTCAAGCGCCAGCATCTGGTCGGCCAGCGCCGCGCCGGCCTCGTCGACAGATGATCGGGCCTGCTCCAGTTCTTCAGCTGTGGTGCCGGTCAGACGTTCGCGCAATAGCGCCGCCGCATCGTCCCGGTTGGCCAGCGCCTGGTCACGCCGCGCTCTGGCCTGATCCAGATCGGATTCACTGAGCAATTGTTGCTCGAAAAGTTCGCGCGTGCGCCGCAGCGTCTTTTCGTCGGCCACCAATGTGGCCTCGGCACCCTCGAGCCTGGCCCTCGCGCTGTCGATCTCTTCGGCGCGTGGACCGCGCTCCAGTTCAGCCAGCCGTTGGGCGGCACGCGCTTCGGCCGCCCGGGCTTGCTCGACCCGTGCCAGAAGCCTCACCGGATCCTGGCTGGCGAGCAGCTGCCCGGCCTCGACCAGTTCGCCTTCGCGGACGTGGATATCGACCAGGATCTCCCAGGCTTCAGCGGCCACCTCGATCCGGTCGCGCTCCAGGGTTCCGACCAAGGGCAGGATTGAATCCGAATTGTCGCAGCCGGCGCCGAGACCGAGGACGCAGATGACTGTGTGCCAGGGCCTCATACTCCAGCCCCCCGCTGCATCAGTCCGACCGCAAATGATTCCCAACGGCCGACGAAATTTTTGTCCAGGGTCGCCTGCATGACCTGCTCGAGCATCGGCCGCGCCAGAAACGGGAACACGCACAGACTCATGACCGCGATCATCACCATCTCCGGTTCCACATCTGCCGGCATATGGCCCGTCTGGCGTTCCTGCGCCATCACCCCGCCGAGCATCTCTCGAACGCGGCCGGCGAAACGAGCCACGTAGTGGCGTCGGAATGCCTCGCCACCCTCCTGGAGTTCACGGAAGACCAGCGGCGGCAACCACGGATTGGCCTCGAACATCGCCAGATAGGCATGCATGAAATCGGCGATCGTCAGCAGGGACCCGGCCCGACGGGCTCGGTCCTCCAGACTGTCGAGGACCGGCGGGATCACTTCCTCGAGCAGGGCGCGATAGAGACCATGCTTGTCGCCGAAGTAATAGTGGATCATGGCTGGCGTGGTTTCAGCCTCGGCCGCCAGCTGCCGGGTAGAGACCGCATCAAAACCAAACCGCGTAAACAGGTCGCGGGCCGCAGCCAGCAGTTGGGCACGTACATCTCTCTGATCATCGGCAGCAGGCCGGCCGCCGCGCCGGCTCACCATTTTTGCTGGTTCCTTGTCGTTCACCGGCAGATATTTAATCAAACGTTTGATTAAATATCAAGACATCCGTCATTGTCTGGCGGGGCGGCGAGCTTGCAGCGGCGAGGGTCCGGCGGCTATGTTCGCCCATCGTGATCGAATCCAGCCATCGCTACGCCCGCCTGATCCAGATGTGGTCAGGGCCCCGCAACGTCTCCACGGCGGTGATGTACAGCTTCGCCCAGCGGCCGGATACCGCGGTCATCGACGAACCGCTATATGGTCATTATCTGAGACTCACCGGCGCCCGCCATCCCGGCCGCGAAGAGGTCATGGCCGCGATGGCGCAAGACGGACAGCGAGTGATGTCGGACCTGCACCGCCATCCTGCTGACCCGCCGATCCGGTTCGCCAAACAGATGGCCCATCATCTGACCGGCATCGACTATGAGTTGTTGCGCGATTCGCAGCATTTCCTGCTGATCAGAGACCCGGTCGAAATGCTGCCGTCATTGTCCAGGATATTACCGACACCGCGTATCGAGGATACCGGCCTGGTCAGCCAAGTGGAGTTGTTGGAAAAGCTGCGTGCATTCGGCCAGGATCCGTTCTGTATCGACGCACGGGAGTTACTGAACGACCCGGCCACGATCCTGGCGCAGGCCTGTGAGCGTCTCGATCTTGAATTCCTCCCCTGTATGCTGCACTGGCCGCCTGGGCCGAGGCCAGAGGATGGCGTATGGGCGCCGCACTGGTACGCCAACGTGCACCGGTCCCGCGGCTTCGCGCAGTGGAAGGCGCCTGCGGATCCATTCCCCGACGCATTGCGGCCGCTGCTGGACCAATGCCGCCCCTACTATCAACAACTGTTTGACCGCGCGCTTCGCGCCGGAGATACGCCATGAGCATGACGCAGCCCGATCCGAGAAACGACGGGATAATGGTCCATGTGGGCGGCCACTTGCTGCCCCGTGATCAGGCGAAGGTCTCGGTGTTTGACAGCTCGGTGCAGGGCGGGGACGCGGTCTGGGAGGGCCTGCGCGTCTATGACGGCCGCATCGCCGAGCTGGATGCGCATCTGGATCGCCTGCTCGACTCCGCGCACGCACTCGCCTTTGCCGGCGTGCCGGAGCGCAGCGAGATAAGCGCGGCGCTGTTTGCCACACTGGAAGCCAACGGTATGCGTGACGGGGCCCACGTCAGATTGACCCTGACCCGTGGCGAGAAGATCACGTCGGGCATGAATCCACGCCTCAACCGGACCGGCCCGTGTCTTATCGTGCTCGCCGAATGGAAGCCGCCGGTCTATGACGATGCCGGCATCCGCCTGATCACCGCCACCACCCGACGCAACGCGGCCCAATGTCTGGACTCGAAGATCCATCACAACAATCTGTTGAACAACATCCTGGCCTGCATCGAAGCGAACGTCGCCGGTGTCGACAGCGCGCTGATGCTCGATGTCGCGGGTTTCGTCTCCGAGACCAACGACACCAACATCTTCGCCGTCCGCAGCGGCCAGCTGGTCACGCCCCACGCCGACAGTTGTCTGCCCGGTATCACCCGCGGGCTGGTACTGCGACTCTGCGCACAACACGACATCCCGGCGACGCAACGGAATCTGTCATTGAGCGAGATGTATACCGCGGATGAGGTGTTCACCACCGGCACCATGGGAGAGTTGACCCCGGTGATCGAGATCGACGGCCGCCGGATCGGCAGCGGGCAGCGCGGACCGATGACCGGGAAACTGATGGAACTGCACGGTCACTGGGTGCGCAAGCACGGCGCGCCGTTACCGTTCTGAACTCTAGAGGCTCTTGAATACCCCGGTCTGGATCAGCGCCTCGGCCGCCTCCTCGACCACCACCTGATTGCGGCCCTGTCGTTTTGCCGCATACAGCGACTGGTCGGCGAGCTGGATCACCCCTTCGAGGCTGCGCGCCGTCTCGGCGGGATTGACCACGGCCACCCCCACGCTGATCGTGACCGTCTGTGCCACTTTTGACGCCCGGTGTGGAACACGCAACCCGGCGACCTGATTGCGCAGCCGTTCGGCGAGAGCGGTCGCCGCCTCCAGGTCGACATCGAACAGCGACACGATGAACTCTTCGCCGCCATAGCGACCGACGAAATCCAGCGGCCTGCGGGCCACACGCGACACAGCTCCGGCGACCTTGCGCAGGCATTCGTCACCCGCCTGATGGCCGTGGTGGTCGTTATAGGCTTTGAAGAAATCGATGTCCGCCAGCATCACCGTCAACGAACAGCGTTGCCGCCTGGCGATGGCCCAGGCGCTCTCCAGATAACGATCGAAGGCGCGTCGATTATAGAGGCCCGTCAGCGCGTCTTTCTCTGCCACCTCCTCGAGCAACTGGCTCTCCAGATAGCGCATACGCATCGCGTGCTCGAGCACATAGCTGCCGACCGCACAGATTACGTTTGTCGCCAGCAGGATTGCCAGGCCATAACCGAGCTGGCCCGACGGCACGCCGAGCATGAACCCGCCGACGGCATAGCCGGCGACCATCAACAGACCGACCAGCAGCGCCGTCTGCAAAAAAAGACCGAGCGCAAAAAAGACGAACACGATCACCACGGGCAGGCCGGCGAACGCAAGCTGTCTCAGCTCGGCGGGGAGCATCAGATTCAGGACCACGTGGGACAGCGCGATGATGAGTGCTGTCACCAACAGCACCCGGCGGAACAGCCCGCGCTTTGCACTCAGAAAACTCAGCGCGATGGTGACGACAAATGCCGGGGTCAGCAGTCCGTAGCGGATGCCATCCGCCAGCGGCGAAGACACGGACGGAACCGCGACGCGCCCGAGCAGGAAGAGCGATACCGACAGCAGAAACCCGATGATCAGGGTCACGCGTACGAACTTGCGGTTACGCTCGAAGTGATCGTCACGGTAGGCCGGCTCCAGCTCCGTGCGGAACCGCAGCCAGCGGAAACCCGCTTCCAGCTGCCGGGCAATGGCCGAATCGACGCCGTGCTCGGCTGGACGCTTGGTGATCATCGATGACCCGCCCTGCAACTTGTCTTGCCTTGAACCCGTGTCCCTGCCCTCCGGGGCAGTAGCGCGATCCTGGCCGACGCCCGGCATGCCCCGCGAAACACTAGTTCCCGGGCTGAGCCGGATCCCGGCACGCACGAGCAGGCTCGCCCATCCGCACCCTTCTGATTCACTGCCCAGGCTTCAGGGAAGCTCCCTTGGCGTCGAACATGGCCTCCTGAGCAGACTTCCGGTTAGCCTCGATTTCGGCCCGGGTGAAACACACGGTCGTCGACATATGTGAACCGACACGCTTCTCCCGGCGGCAGACTAGCTCATCGCCCTTTTTGCTCATCGCCGCATTGTAGATCGCGGTCTTTTCCTCTGTCGTCATCTCGGCCTTCTCGGCCTCGGTGAACTCCGGGGCAAGCTGCTGATCCTTTGTCGCCTGCGAGGTCGGCATGGCACAGCCACCCAGACCCAGAGCCAGCACGACCACTGCTGCAAAAGACTTCATCATTATTTCCCCTTCCTCGACGCATGCGTCCCGATCCCGACCAGTCACAACTTCCCGCCTTATGCCCGCGATGGGCAGCGAGATGCTGCACGTGGATTGACGGAGTCTAGCAGTTCGATCAGGCCCGCCCAAAGGCTTTTTGTCGCTGCGGATGCAACGCGCTGCAGCGCGGCCGTCAGGCGCTGTCGAAATAGCGCTGCAGAAACGCCTCGAAGGCGATGTCGTCGGAGGCTTCGATTGCGTTCTGCCGTGCGATCGACGCCAGTGCCTCGCTCTCGAATGACGCAGCCCTCTCGCCTTTAAGCTCGGGCAGCTGCAGAAAGTACTCCCGATGATTCGCGGAAAGTCGGGTCGCGAACTCGAAAAAACTCTCGCCGCTGAGCCGCAACTCCTCGAGGATGCGGGCTGACGGCGTACGCGCCGGGTCGAGGAGCTTGTCATGCTGCAGCGACAGGGCCGCCGTGTAGGACCCGTCCCCATCCACGTCGAGCAGTTCGCAGATCGGGCTCATCGCTGCCACGATCTCCTTGCCCCATTCGCAGACGCCGCGGGCGCGATCACCGTCATCCAGCCTCAGCCCGGGGTCGCGGCCCTGCTGCGCCACCCACAGATGGTTCGAGTCGCAGCGAGCCTCTTCCTCCGCGTCCATCGGCGGGCTCTCCATCAACAGGCACATCAGCAGGAATGCCTCGAGAAAACGCATTTCGTTCT
Source organism: Gammaproteobacteria bacterium (assembly GCA_049669065.1). Lineage (GTDB taxonomy): Bacteria > Pseudomonadota > Gammaproteobacteria > Steroidobacterales > XN24 > CAMYOC01. The sequence goes on along the minus strand of JBATKC010000003.1, from coordinate 32 downwards.
GATTGATACCCGCGGGATCCGACGGGCTGACG
>JBATKC010000002.1:0-2883 GCA_049669065.1 Gammaproteobacteria bacterium | reverse complement strand
CCGGCGCGGTGGTTCAAGGCGCGACGGCCTGGTCGAAGATGTGCGCGACCTGCCGTTCGGCCCAGCTCACCATGCGCGGATTCTGCATAAAGCCGCAATGCCCACCGCGTTCCGTGACGGTAATCGTCAGCGCGTCAGGCCGGGCCAGTCGTTCGATGTCGCTGGAGGGGATGACCGGATCGTCGCGGGAGGTGATCAGATGGGACGGCACCTGCAGTGATGCCAGCACATCCCCGGTCAGGGCATAACCCTTGAGATAGGTATCCAGATCCGCGAAGCCAGAGTAACGCTCGACAAAAAACTCGGTCATCGCGGTCAGGGTCTTGAGCTCATCGATCTGGCCAAAATCGTACAGCTCCGGGAAGCATTGGGCCTTGCGCAACAGCGAACGTCGCCATTTGCGGATGAAATAGGTCCGGTATGGCGCCCAGCCGCTCTCGAGGGCCTCCAGCGTGTGTGCCGGTTCCAGTACCGGGCACACGGCGACGATCTGGCGCAGATCGATCCCCGCGGCCGGCGCGCGTACACCGACTCTGAGCGCGAAATTGCCGCCCAGCGAGAAGCCGCCCAACAACAATGGTACATCCGGGAACATGGATCCGACGCGGGCCACCGCCGCCACCACTTCGTCGATGCGGTTGGAATGAAACAGTTCCGGATTCAGATGGTGGCTGGGGCCATGGTCGCGCAGATTGAGGCGGAACACGTCGAACCCGTGTTCGCGCAGATAGTGGGCAGTAGACAGCTGATAGAGCGAATCGGAGCTGCCCTCCCAGCCATGTATCAGTAGTGCCAGACCGCGCGGCGCTCGCTCCTCGGCGCGGCTACGCGGGGAAAAATATCCGTGCAGACGGATGCCATCGCCACAGTCCACCAGCACGTCGGTGGAACTCCGCATCAGCTCCCTGACCCGGCGCTCGACCAGCGGCCGACGCAGCGGCAGGCTGGCCAGTATCGACTGCACATGCTTTCCAGCCATCAGTCTGGGCGGCGCAAAAGGTTCCAGGCCGGGCTCGCCGGCTGTCGATTCCATCACGGTATTCAGTCCTTGCGCGGGCCGGCGCCCGGCTCAGCCATGACGCTTGCGTGGGGCGGGCTTGAGCTCGACGATATCGCCAAACATCTTTTGCGCGGCACGTTCGGTACTCCAGTAGAACACACCGGGCATCAGTCTTTTGAAGTGATACGCGAGCCGCGCCTCGTTGTGCGCGAAAACAAACAGCTCGTCCTTTTCCATGGCCCGATAGACCGCATCGGCCACATCGTCCGCATCGAGCCGGGAGCGCTGCATCAGCTTGTCTGCCATCTGCCTGACGCCGGTCTTCGGACCCCGGTAGGATTCCATCAGATTGGTGGCAAAGAATGAAGGGCAGACCACGGTGACACCGATGCCGAACCTGCGTACCTCATTACGCAGCGTTTCGGACAACGCGATCATCCCTGCCTTGGCCACGTTATAACTGGCCATCCCCGGCGACTGCACGATACCCGCTGCCGATGCCACGTTGATCACATATCCGGCGTGCTGCTTCTGCATTAACGGCACGAATGCCCGGCACATCCGCACCGCACCCAGCAGATTGGTGTCGATCATCCACGACCAGTCTTCCATCGAGGTATCGGTCACGGTACCGGCCGCTGCCACCCCGGCATTGTTGACCAGCACGTCGAGACCGCGCCAGGCCTTCTTTACCGCGGCCACGGCTTTATCGACGCTGGCATCGGAGGTGATATCGCAATGGATCACCAGCGCCTTACCGCCTGCCGCGACGACCTCTTCCGCGGTCTCCGCAGCTCGTTCATCGTTTACGTCGGCGACCGCGACCCGCGCGCCTTCACTGGCGAAACGCAATGCCATCGCGCGGCCCAGGCCGCTGGCCGATCCGGTGATCAATACCCGCTGTGTTTTTGCACTCATCAGATGTCCATGACGAAGGAAAGGGGAGATAATGCACGATTAACCCATGTTGGCAAGGCGGCAGCTGCTCTTTGACCCCCCGAGACTCCCGTATGATGCTCACCCTGACAGGCCTGCGGGCCGGGCGACGCCGGGCACCCGGATGGCGGTGATCTATCTGATCCGCCACGGCCAGGCCGCTTTCGGTGCGGAGGAATACGACCGGCTCTCGCCGATTGGCGAACGACAGGCGCGGATCGTCGGACACCATATGCGGCGCTGTCTGCCGCAGCTGGATGGCCTGTGTTCGGGCGGCATGGTGCGTCAGGATCGCACCGCCGAGATCGCGCGCGACGCCATGGGTGAAGCCCCGCCGCCGTTGCGCACCGTCCCCGCATTCGCCGAATACGATCACGTCGCCCTGTTCAAGGCCTATCTGCCATCCTTCCTCGCCAGTCCGGACGTCGAGGTGGCAAGTCTCGGGGAACTGATGGCGGACACCAGGATGCTGGAGCGAGCGTTGCGGCATGTGCTCGCAAGCTGGATGAATGCTCTGCCCCACGAAGGTCCCCCGGTGCCCGGCTGGGAGGAATTCTGCCGGCGCGCCACGGAGGCGATGGAGCGATTGCTTGCCGACCACGGACCCAGGGCGCGGCTGGCCGTATTCACCTCCGGCGGGATTGTCACGGCGCTGCTGGCCAGGCTGCTCGGGCTGCCGCCCCGGCGCGGGCTCGGGCTCATGGTCAGCCTGTACAATGCGTCGATCACGCAATTCTATTTCCCGCAACGGCGTCCCGCGAGTGAAGGATTGCTGATGGGCTACAACAACATCACACATCTGGAGATGACCGGAGATCGTGACCTGATCACGTTCCGCTGAATAGCATGGACTTCTCAATCGATTCGAAAACCCGGAGCACCCTGGCCGAGATTCGCAGCTTTGTCGCAACGCAGCTGGTGCCACTCGAACCGCTGCTGCTCGCGGC
>JBATKC010000001.1:0-6352 GCA_049669065.1 Gammaproteobacteria bacterium | reverse complement strand
GACCTGGCGCGACTGCCGGCGGGCTGATGGCACACAGGGCGGGACCCCCATTTTTGATCCTGGCCGGCGGCGTGTTGTTCCAGGCCGCGGCCGTCAGTGGCTGCGGACCGGCCGAAGACCCGGAACAAGGCCGGGCCACGGGTACGTTGGCGGATCGCCCGCTGCTGGAAGACGTAAGCGCCGCGGTCGGTCTCGCCTTCTCCCATTACCCTGGCGTCACCGGCGAGCACTTCTTTCTCGAGCCGGTGGGCGCTGGTGCAGCGTTTTTGGACTACGATGGCGACGGCGATCTCGATGTCTATCTGGTCCAGTCCGGCGACATCCCTGGTGCCAGCAAAGGCCAGCCGCTGATCCCGCTGGACGCGAACACGCCCGACGGCAACCGTCTGTTCCGTAACGATCTCGACGCTGACGGCAAGCTGCATTTTTCTGACGTGACCGAAGTGGCCGGTGTCGGTGACCGCGGCTATGGCATGGGCGTGGCCGTCGGCGATGTCGACAACGATGGCGATCCCGATCTCTACGTCACGAATTTTGGCGCCAACGTGTTCTACCGTAACGACGGCGATGGCCGCTTTACCGACGTGACCACCGTCTCCGGCGCCGACGATCGACGCTGGAACACCAGCGCGGCCTTTCTCGATTACGACAAGGACGGTGATCTGGATCTGTTTGTCGCCGCTTATGTGGGCTACACGGTCAAGGGCAACAAGACCTGTTTTACCAACGACGGACGGCGCGACTACTGCGGGCCGGACAGTTTCAAGCCGACGACTGATCGATTATTCCGCAATGACGGCGACTTCAGCTTTACCGACGTCACCGCCACGGCCGGTCTCGACCAGATCAGCGGCAAGGGCCTGGGTGTGACCGTGGCCGATTTCGATGGCGATGGCCGCGATGATATCTATGTGGCCAACGACCAGTGGCCGAATCATCTGTTGCTGAATAACGGTGACGGCCGTTTCCGCGAGACCGCGGTGATGGCCGGCAGCGCCTATAACGCCACCGGTGAAGTCGAGGCCAGTATGGGCGTAACCGCCGGAGACTTCGACGGCGATGGCGATCCGGATCTGTTCATGACCCATCTGCGCGGGCAGACCAACACGCTCTACCGCAACGAGGGCGACGGCCAGTTCTTCGACGTGACCGACCGCCTCCAGCTTGGCGCCGCGAGCCGCCCTTACACAGGTTTTGGCACGGCCTGGTTTGATCTGGAGAACGACGGCGATCTGGATCTGTTTATCGCCAATGGTGCGGTGACGCTGGTGCGTGGGGCACCGAAAGGCGATCCTTATCCCTATGCCGAACCGAACCAGCTGTTTCTGAACGAAGCAGGGCGTTTTACCGATATCAGCGACCGCGCGGGGCCTGACCTGAACATCGCCGAAATCAGTCGCGGCGCCGCTTTTGGTGACGTCGACAATGATGGCGATACCGATGTGCTGGTCAGCAACAATTATGGTCCAGCGCGACTGTTGCTGAATCGGGCCGCAGACACGGAGCCAAGCCTGGTCGTCGCGTTGCAAGGGATCGACGCGCCCCGCGACGGTGCCGGCGCTCTGCTGGTTCTCGAGTTCAGCGACGGCAGCGAGATGTGGCGTCGCGCGGGTAGCGACGGCAGCTATCTGAGCGCCGGCGATCCGAGAGTGTTCTTTGGTCTGGCGGGCACGCCATCGGTGTCGGGTCTTCGGGTGCTTTGGCCATCCGGGCGGCAAGAGCGATTTGCGCCTGACGAGAGGCACACATTGATGGTCAAAGAAGGATCTGGCCAGTCTATCCAGGATTGAGGGTCAGACAGGCGCATCCGAGGTGTTGCGCGCGGGTGGGGATAAAAAAAGGGCCGCTGATGCGGCCCTTTTTGGGTTGGGAGTCTGCGGCCGGGGGAAGTGTTCCCGACCGCAGACCGGTTTCAGCCATGTATCAATCCCGCATGATCACCTTGATCTTGCGGACGATACCGTCCGGCAGCACTGCGGCGATGGTGTACTCGCCAGCCGCGAGGCCCGAGGTCCGCCACAGATAACGGTAGGCGCCTGAGCGGTAGTTGTCATACACATCATCGACGACCACGTTCATACCCGAGTCGTAGATCACGACACCAACGGTCAAGCCTGGCACCGGCTGCCCGGTGTTGCCATCCACCATCTCGAAGGTGATCGGCAGCGTCCGGTTGATCCGGTGCACAGAGCCATCGACCACCGGCGGTCTGAAGCCGGTGAAGAGGTACTGAGACACCTGGATCGTCGCCGTGGAGGAATCCTCGGCCGATCCGGGTGAGTCGACCGTATCGGTCTCGGTCAGATCGAAGCTCTGACCGGCTGAACCGCTGCCGGCGAACACCTGGAAGCTGAGCGCATCAGGCGTCGTGTCGAGCGGCAGCAGGTCGTAGCAGACCAGCAGACCACTGGAGATCGACGAGGTCAGCGTGTCATACGCGTACTGCGTGCCCTGATCGCCGTTCGGGTTCTCGACACCGACCGTGACAAAGTCGTTGGCCGGGGAGCCGAAGTCGACATTGTCGAAACCGATAAACAGCTCATACGGTCCGAGCAGGTTCTCGCTGGCCACGATAAAGGCCTGGGCGTCGTAGCTCGCGGTCTCCGTCTCCCAGTCGGTGGCGTCGTCGAACTCGATGACGCTGAAGCACGGCGGTCCACAGGTAAAGCCGCCCGCGGAGATGCCTGAGCCACCAAGGGTCCCTGAGTTCGGCACGATCAGATCCTTCCACAGGACCGCGATCATGTCGTTGGGATCCGTCGCATCCGGGATCGGGAAGTTGATGAAACCGTCAAATGGCCCCGGCGTCGAGTCGAAGAACAGGAAGCCGTTGGTGTTGACGTTCACCGCGGTGCCCCGGTCGGTGCCGTAGAACGGCATCGGCTGGAGACCCGAGATGGAGAACGTGTCGTCGTCACCGCCGGCGATCGGCGCGATACCGAATCCCGCCAGGTCAATGTATGAACCCAGCCCGAACGGCAGCGTACAACTCGCGTCGTAATCACCCCGACCCGGGTCGTTGGTGAACTGCGCATAGTCGGGCGTGCGACCAACCAGGCTCTCCTGGGTGATGCTGAAGTTGACGGCTGAACCGTCGAACACACCGCCCGAGGCGTCCGCCGAACCGTCCACATAGGTCAGACCATCCGGGATCGGGATACTGATCTCGTAGCTACGGTCTTCCGGCGTGAAGTTCTTCAGCACGCTGGCAGTGACGGTCGCGGTGTCACCGACCTGGATCTGATCCGGCAACGCGGAGATGACCACGTCGTCGGTGCCACGTTCGGCGCGTACATCCATGGTGCCGATGAAGCTCGTCGGATCGCCGCTGGCGTCAGCAGACAGGTTGATGCGGCCGTAGAAAATGTCGCCCTGATCCATCGGTGCATCCCAGAACAGGCGCACATCAAACGGTTCCAGCTGCGGCTGAGCGCTCGGGCCCACCAGCGACAGGGTGCCGGTATCGGCCGGCCCGACGCTGGTGATGGCGAGCGTAAAGGCGTCGCTCGTCGGCGGCGGCCCGGACGCACCCCAGTTTTGTATCAGCACCCACCAGTCGGGGAACCCGGCCAGATCGCCGCCGAGTTCGAAGTCGCAGACCTCGAAGGCGGTTCCGGATGCGCTGACGCAGAATTCCTCGTCCTCGCTCGGCAGACCGTCGCCGTTAAAGTCCAGACCGACAAACATGTCGAGGTCCGGGGACTCGCTGGCGGTGATCTCGGCGATAAAGCGTTGTGCGTTATCCACAAACGGAGTCAGCTTGTAGACCACGCCGTCGCTCAGATCGTCATACGGGGAAGAATTGTCGCTGTCCTGCATGACAGAGAAATCTTCCTGATCGGCCTTGTTAAAGCCGTACACGACCGTGGTGAGATCGGTGATCTCGATCGCGGTCAGGTTCTGCACCAGCAGCGAGTCGGCATCACGGGAGGCATCGATATTCACGTTGCCGGGGATATCGCCACGCGCCGGCGCTACCGCGATGGTCACATGCTGTTCGGCATGCGCCGGATTTGCCGGTGCAAAGCCGAGCGTGTCAAACGCGAAGTCATCGGCGGGCAGCGCGCTGCTGTCTGCCGTGATGACCAGGGTCTGAGACTCGCCCGCCGACAGCGTGAACGAGGGTATGTCGGCACTGGTAAATGTGCCGGGGACCACGGTCCAGGTGTCGTCCGCTACCGCGGTCACGGTCCGTTCCCAGCTGCAGGATTGGACGCAGGCGTTGCTGACTGCATGGGCCACGTTCAAGGTGGAGGGATCGCCACCGTCGGCCGGATTTGCGGCCTGGTAGTTAGCCTCTGATTCCTCGAAGATCAGACCCACGTTGACAGCCACCGAGGGCTGTACGCGTCCGCCACCGAAGTCGAAGGGATCGGCGGGTGTGGCGCCGTCTTCCTTGCGCATATCCCGCGTGCCGGTGGTGATGAGCGCGGAATGGCGCGCATCGGCAGACCAGTTCGGATAGATGGCGGTCAGCAGCGCCATCGAGCCAGCCGCATGCGGGCTGGACATCGAGGTGCCGCTGATCTGGCCGAACAACTCGTTGACCGCCGGGGCATCGTTGCCGACGCCCTGATGGACAAACAGATTGCCCGCGCCAGCGGCGTAGATGTCCTGACCCGGCGCCGAGACGTGTGGCGCAAGCAGATCGAGGCCGCCCGGGAACGGGCCGCGCGAGCTGAAGCCGGCCATGATGTCGGCGACGGCCGGATCGGACTCGGCAGGCAGTCCGGGCGTGATCGTGCCGGCATGTCCGCTGCCGGTGGCCAGCCAGACCCGCATCTCGTCACCAAAGGTGGCGTCGATGTGGATGGCCGGGATCACATGGGGGTCAGCTACCACGCTGGTGGCGCCGCCCGGGATGTTCGCGAGGATCAGGCCTGCGGCACCGCCGTCGCGGACGTTTTGTCCCTTTGCGACGCGGGCGATGGCGCCGCGATCGCAGAGCACGATGGTGTCGGCCGGGAAGGTGCCGGCCGGGAAGGGTTCCAGACACTGTTCGGGTTGATCGAAATTGGGCTCGCCCGCTACGCCGACCGGGAAATCACCGGCGTAAACGATGTCGCCGGTATAGCCGCCGGTGATCGCCAGACCGCTGATGCCAACTGGCGGTGTTGTGTCGCCACCGCTCAGCGGGTCCAGCGCCTTGGGCGGATAGCGGCGGTCATGCGTGCTGGCGCCGACGCCGAGCACCCACGGCGAGCTGTTTGCGCCCGTCGCGGTACCGGGATTCGGACCGGCGTTGCCTGCGGAATTGGCCACCGCGATACCCGCGGTGTTGGCCGAGAGGAAGGTTTGAGCCGTCAGCGAACCCCAGGGATCGTTCGAGTTGCCGATGGACATGTTGAGCACATCAACGCCGTCGAGGATGGCCTGCTCGGTGGCTGCGGCGATGTCGGAGAAGAAGCAGCTCGGGGCGCAGACCTTGTAGGCGATGATATTGGCGTGGGGGGCGACGCCGGAGATCTGCGGGATGATAAAACCCGGGTCCAGCTGACCATCAGCATTGACGATCGGCAGGTTGAACAGGAAGTTGCCCGAGACGGTAGACGCGACATGGGAGCCGTGACCGTCGGTGTCCTTGACGTTCCAGATCGGGTCGCTCGTCGGCGAGAACTGATCACAACTTGCTACGGTCGGGTCGACGCCCTGACAGGCCGCCTGCGCGTTGATAAAGGAATACACGCCGACCAGCTTGTCGGTACAAAAACCCGCGGCAGCCGCGATGTATTGATCGGGGTTGCCGGGATCGCATGCACCCAGATAGCCGCCTGCCCACTGATGGTCATACTGGTCGCTCTCGACCAACGCGGGGGGTATGTCGACCGCGTCCATAAAGGAGAAATGAGTCAGCGGACCGACACCGTCGACCGCATCCGCCGGATCCAGCGCCACGCCGATGGCGGCGCCGGAGTCGAGGATGCCGACCAGCACGCCTTCGCCAAAGGTGCCTGCGCCTTGATAGGCGGAGCCATCCCAGATGGCCGGTGCGCCGATCCAGGTCGGGCCACGGTCGGTATTCAGTTCAAGCGCACGGTTGCGCTCGACAAAACGCACGTTCGGCAGCCTGGAGACCTTGCGGGCTTCGTCCTGGGTCATGCTCATGACCACCGCGTTGGCCGCCAGCTGGAATTCCTGCGTGACCTTGTGGCGGCCGGTGAGCTGGGTGATCTTCTGTAAGTGCTCAGCCTGGCGGGACTTCAGATACGACTTATAGGCCAGCACTTCGGCACTCGCGGCCTTGAATTGGGGGCGTCCGGTCGCGCCAGCCTTGCCGAGCTGCTTCGCGCTGCCCTTGGCGGCGCCCGGGGCGCTGGCTTTGCGGGCCGACTCAGGCGCAGCGGATCCGGGC